>JAAURU010000201.1 GCA_012032075.1 Flavobacterium sp. | reverse complement strand
ACAAACTTTTAAAACTCTTAAAACCCCTTTAAAACTTTTTAAAACTCTTTAAAACTTTTTAAACATTTTAAAACTTTTAAGCTATATTTGCACCTTTAAAATCGAGAGAAAATGCGTATTTCATACAATTGGTTAAAACAATTTATAAAAATTGACTGGAAATCAGAAGACACTGCAGCTTTATTAACCGATTTAGGTTTAGAAGTCGAAGGAGTTGAAAAATTTGAAAGTCTGAAAGGTGGTTTAGAAGGTATAGTTGTGGGTCATGTTTTAACTTGTGAACAACATCCCGATGCTGATCGTTTAAAAGTAACTACTGTCGATTTAGGAGATGGAAATCCACCGGTGCAAATTGTTTGTGGTGCTCCAAATGTAGCTGCTGGTCAAAAAGTTCCTGTGGCAACAATTGGTACAAAATTGTATGACAAAGAAGGAAATCCTTTCGAAATTAAAAAAGGAAAAATTAGAGGTCAAGAAAGTCATGGAATGATTTGTGCAGAAGACGAATTAGGTCTTGGTGAAAGTCATGATGGAATATTAATTTTAGATGAAAAATTAAAACCTGGAACATTAGGAAAAACGGTTTTCAATATAGAAACAGATGAAGTCTTTGAAATTGGGTTAACCCCAAATCGTGCTGATGCGATGAGTCATTTTGGTGTGGCTAGAGATTTAAAAGCAGGTTTAGTTCAAAAAGAAAAGAATTTAGAACTAATGTCACCATCTGTGAGTAATTTTAAAGTGGACAAACGTACCTTAAAAATTGATGTTTCAGTTGAAAATGAAAAACTTGCTCCTCGTTATTGTGGTGTAACTATTTCTGGAATTACTATAAAACCATCTCCAGCTTGGTTGCAAAATAGACTTAAAGCCATTGGGTTAACCCCAAAAATAATGTAGTTGATGTTACCAATTATGTTTTACATGAATTAGGACAACCTTTACACGCTTTTGATGCTAACAAAATAAAAGGGAATAAGGTTATTATAAAAACAGTCGCTGCTGGTACAAAATTTACCACATTAGACGATGTGGAAAGAACTTTAGATGCAGAAGATTTAATGATTTGTCATGCAGATGGGCCAATGTGTATTGCAGGAGTTTTTGGAGGAAAAGATTCTGGAGTTACAGAAAACACAACAGCTATTTTTCTTGAAAGTGCTTATTTTAATCCGGTTTCTGTTAGAAAAACTGCGAAACGTCATGCACTAAATACTGATGCTTCTTTCCGTTTTGAAAGAGGAATCGATTCTACTATAACAGAATATGCATTGAAAAGAGCTGCTTTATTAATTCAGGAAGTAGCTGGTGGAGAAATTACTTCTGACATAGTTGATATTTACCCAAGAAAATTAGACGATTTTCAAGTTTTCTTAAATTTTGAAAAAGTTAGAAAAGTAATTGGTGAAGAATTACCAAAGGAAACTATCAAAAAGATATTAGTAGCGCTTGAAATTAAAATTAATAATATTACTGAAACTGGTCTTGGTTTAGTTATCCCTTCTTACAGGGTTGATGTTCAAAGAGAAATCGATGTTATTGAAGAAATTTTAAGAGTTTATGGTTACAATAATATCAAATTTACCGAAAAATTAAATGCTACCATTTCAAACTCTTCAAGAACAGAAGAATTTAAAGTACAAAATATTGTTGCCAATCAATTGTGTTCGTTAGGTTTTAACGAAATGATGGCCAATTCCTTAACTACACCAGATTATGTAGCCTTATCGGAACACTTAAATTCAGCATATAACGTAATGATGTTAAATCCTTTGAGTAATGATTTGTCAGCAATGCGTCAATCGATGTTATTTTCTGGTTTAGAAGCGGTTTCATTTAATATTAACAGAAGAAGAAATGATTTAAAACTGTTTGAATTTGGTAAAACCTACCATAATTTGCCTTCTGGATATGAAGAAAACAAACATTTAACCTTGTTTGTAACAGGTAATCGTAATGAGGAAAATTGGTCTCAAGCCCAACAAAATCTGATTTCTTTTTATTTAAAGGTTATATAACTTCCATTTTATCTCGAATAGGCTTAGATGCTAAAGTTTCTAGTTTACCCATAGCAAATGATGTATTTGCAGAAGGAATTGGTTTAGCTATAGGAAAAGAAGTAATAGTTGAATTTGGAACCGTTAAAAAATCGGTTTTAAAACATTTTGATATCAAGCAAGAAGTTTTATATGCAGCTATTGATTGGACGAAAATCCAAAAATATATTTCCAATAAAATAAAGTTTACTGATATTCCAAAATATCCAGAAGTAAGACGTGATTTAGCACTTTTATTAAACGAATCAACCACTTTTGAAGAAGTGTATAAAATTGCCAAACAAACAGAGAAAACTTTATTAAAAGAAGTCAATTTATTTGATGTTTACCAAGGCAAAAACTTACCAGAAGGTAAAAAATCATATGCTGTAAGTTTCATCATTCAAGACGAAAACAAAACCTTGAACGATAAAGAAATTGAAAAGATAATGAGCAAACTACAAAACAATTTTGAAAACCAATTAGGTGCTAGTTTGAGGTAGTTTTCAGTTTTCATTTCAGTATTCAGTGTTCAGTTGAAAGTGTTCAGTTTTTGTTTGAGGTTTGAGGTCTCATAATTTTGGTTTACGTAAAGTTTACTTTTTCAACTTTTTTGTTAATAACCAATTTTTAATAATCCTATTTTTTATTTTTCTTTGTTTTGTCATTGAGAAGCGGAGTGAACACACGAGGTATCAAAAACGCAAACAAACATGTACTTATGGCAAGTTTAATAGGTTTTTTATGAAGTTTTCAGTGATTAATTCTTTAACTATTTCATCTAGTTTAAGTTTAAGTTCCTCCATTGTTTTATATATTTTATTTGTGGTTTTCCTTTTCATATTAAGCCAAACGAGTTCTGCTGGATTGAGTTCTGGTGAATATGGTGGAAGAAAAATAAGTGCTATGTTTTCGGGAATGATTAACGATTTTCCTTTGTGAAATGCTCCATTATCTAAAATAATTACTTTAAATTCTGCGGTGTTTTTATTTGACAATTCGTTTAAGAAGATTTGAAAATTATCCCCATTGCAATAGGGCAATTCCATTACTAAACTATCTCCATTGATTGGAGAAAATGCTCCAAAAATGTAAGTTGATTTGAATATGTTTTGGTAAGTACAAATTGGCTTTACACCTTTTGCTGTTAAGGCTCTACCGTTTCTTGTAAATAATCCAAATCGACTCTCGTCTTGCACATAAAGATTGAAATGAGTGAATTTTTCTGGAGCATTTTTCAATGCGTTTTCAAGAATTATTCGGAAGTTTTTTTAAAAGCCTCTACTGCATTGGGGTCTTTATTTATGTGACTTTTTCTAGATACTTTTAGTTTGGCACCAAAATGCCTTTTCACATATTTGTTTACTGTGTGATAATTTATGCCTCCAGGAATGTAATTCTCAACAATCCAATTAATTAAATCCACATATGATGTAAAAGCATCTTTTGGAGAGGTTAGTCTTTGTTCAATTGCTTGATGTATTTCACTATTTATTATTGATTGTTTAAAGCCAATTCTTCCATCAAACAGTAATCCATCAATCCCTTTATCAAAATAAGCCTTTCGCCATTTTTGAGCCGTATTATGGTTTACTTTTAAAATAGTAGCCAATTCTATTTTACTCAATGACTTTTGACTTTTCTTAAGAATTAACAACATTTGAATGCGATTTTTTTTGTGAATAGGTTGTTGTTTCATTAATTTCTTAAGTTCCAATTCACTTTCCGTTACAATTATGTTTTTTGAATTTGCCATAAACAAATATACAAAAATAGATTTATATATTAGTCTAATATACGCAAAAAAATAACCTGAAATAATTCAGGCTATTTTATAAATCTAAATAGTATTACTCTTTTATTAGCTATAAGTTATATAGCTGTTTTTGCTCAAAAATCTCCAAAAGTAGATTTAGATCGTTTTCTGTTTTTGCTGAATACCAACAACTTCCTGAATTCAATATTCCATTAGAAGACAGAGTTTATTCTGTTAATACAGAAATTTCTAGTGAAATTTATGGTATGCCAGATGCTCAAAATATTACAAATGACATTGGAATATTTGGATGGAAGTTTTCGAATGAAAACCCATCTGTTACTGCATCTATTAGAATAAACAACTTTATAGAAAATAGAGTTTCTATTGTAGATAGATTAGTGGAAGAAAAAGATAAAGATGGGAAAGTAATAAAAAGCTATAAATTATACAAAGCCATTACTTCCTTCGATGGTAACGCTCGTATCGACGTTAGTACTACTTTTTCTATAACAGAAGAAAAAGAAGTTGATAAAAAAGTTACCGAAAATAGATTTTTATCGTCTGCTGCTACTACTAAAAATACAAAAACTGGAGCATCTTCTTTTTATGCAAACCAAAATTTTTCAATTAATTCAAAAGAATATAATTCTTCTTATGAAGCTGAAAAAGATTATAAATTGAATAGAGCTAATACTTATAATACGCAATTAAAAAATTATGTAAGTCATGTTGTAAGTACAGTAAATAATCACTTAAATTATAAATTTGGATTTAAACCAAATAATGAAAGATTTATTTTATGGATTATCGATTCAAAAGAAGAAGAAGGTCAAATTCAAAAAGACGCTATTGAAGCAGTTAAAATAATTTTTAGCGAAATGAAGGCTAATTTACCTATAAATAGTATAGAAGAAAAATTGCAACCACTTATTGCTTATTTTGAATCATTGAAAACAAAATATCCAAATGATGATAAAGGAAGTAAAAAAATTAGATATTCAGCGTATTTCAATTTAGGAAAAATTTATTACTATTTAGACCAACCAGAAAAAGCAATTAAAGAAGGTCAAGGTCTTATAGATAATGATTACGATAAAAAAGATGGTGAAGAAATCATTAAAGATTCGGAAAAATTAATAGAATTGTTCAAATCTAAAAATTTCACTACAAGACATAATGTGTCTTTAAATTAAGTACATCAAAAAGTATTTTAAAAAGCCAATTTTTTAAAATTGGCTTTTTTTTGTAATATCAATTTACCTTTCAATACAATTTTAAAAATTACTATATTTGGATACGCTTATATTTTTTTTCTAAAAATGTAACTTTAACATAATTTTCACGTATAACTAAGAACACTATAACAATCAATCAATGTCAAAAGAAAGTTTTAATTGGAAAAGTTTATTTATAAATGATTCGGAGAATACTACAAAAAATGAAGATGTAGTAAATACAAATCAACTAAATCAAACGGTAACTCCTTCTCAAACACAAACCAATAAATTTCCTGAAGAAAAAATTGCTCATGCTACAAATGAAAGTTTTGCTAATCCTTTTATAAATGAAATTTTAGCAGTATATGAAAAAGGCTTTGAATCCTTAAATTTAAGTGATTTTGATTTTTTTGAAATGTATAAATCGGTAGTTGCTGTTGGAATTACAAACCCTCAAAGTTACCAAATGGCTTTTACCATGGGGAAATCAATCAAACCCGATTTAACGAAAGAATATCTATTAGAAAAATCTAAATTTTATATTGAAGAAATTAACAAAGTTCATACAAAATATGATGCTACTGGAAATGTAAAAAGACAAGATTTAACGGGCTTAGTTCAAAAAGAGAAAGAATCTTTAACTGTTTCAATTAATGATTTAGAATCAAGAATTCTACAAATGCAACAAGAACTGCAAGAAAAGAAGTCATTATTAGCTAATATAGATAGTAAAAATGAAAATGAATTAAGGGAACTTCAATTAAAAATAGAAGCAAATAATTTTGCAAAACAAAAAATAGTGGACTCAATCAACTTAGTAATAAGTGGTATCAATCAATACTTATAAAATCGATGAATAAATACGAACAAGAGAAAAGTACGTTATTAGAACTTCCTATTCTAAAACACTTTGACGAAGCTAAAGGAGAAATTGCATTAAAGGCAAATAGTCTTAAAAAAGGAGAAAAAGGGCTATTTTGGGTAATCGCACTTGGATTATTAGGAATAGGTGGTTATTTAACTTGGACTTACATCATTCCACCATTGTTTACTATGTTAGGACAAGTTATTGCACTTTCTGCAACAGCAATATTCCTTATTTTTTTAGTAATGATGTTTCCAGTAATTATGAAAGCATTGCGTTTTGCAACTAGAAATATTCATAGAGCATTAATTCAAAACAATCCATTCAATGAATTGGAAGAGCAAAAGCAAAAAATGATTAAAAACAGAGAAGTTTTTAAGAATACCAAAGCTAAATTAAAAGGACTAAAAAATGAAATGGAAGTCGAAGCTTCTAAATCTGAAAAGGAGGCTAAAGATTACCAAGAACAATTAATTAGTTTGCAACGTCAATCGGAAAAATTAAAAACAGCGATGGACGAAATGGTAAGAATTAATGGAGCTGGAGCAAAAGATACCGATGAATATGTAGTCTTACAAAGTGAATTAGCTAAAAAATTAAGTAATTCACAACGTATTTCTAACCAATACGAACAAAGTAAAAGTTTTATCCAAAAATATGGTGTAAGAGCAAATGTTTTAGGTAAAATGGATAGAAAACTAACTTTAGCTGGAACAGCAATTGACATTAAAATTGCCGATTTTGATGCCACGATTACCATGCTTAGAAAAGAGTATGAATTCGCTAAAAATGCTAAAGAAGCGACAGAAAGTGCTAAAAACGCAATGATGTTTACCAAAGATTGGGAATTAGAATACGCTTTAGAAGTAGTAACTTCAACTATAGCTCAAGATATTGCTAGAACATCTGAAAACCTATTAGATATTGATTCGTTAACGTCTAAGTATTCTGTTGATAATGATGAGTTATATTCACGATTAGATTCATTGGCAGACAAAATA
>JAAURU010000200.1 GCA_012032075.1 Flavobacterium sp. | reverse complement strand
AATATATAAAAGGTTGCGTTATTAAATTGTTATGCTTATTTTTTAATTATATCTGTAGCATCTGTTAAATAATCAAACCAATTACTATTTTCTGTTCGTTTAAACCAAGTAATTTGTCGTTTTGCAAATCGTCTTGTGTTTTTTTTGATTTCTTCTATGGCAAAGTCTAACGTTGTTTTGTTTTCTAGGTAATCAAATAATTCACGATAACCAACTGTTTGTAAGGCATTCAGTTCTTTATTTGGGAACAGGTTTTTTGCTTCCTCTAGTAAGCCTTCTTGCATCATAATATCAACCCTTTGATTGATGCGATTATACATAGTTTCTCTATCAGCTTCTAAACCAATGATAATAGGTGTGAAGTTTCTACTGTTTTTTTGTTTGCCAATGAAACTCGAATAGGGTTTTCCAGTTCCAATACAAACTTCTACAAAACGTTTTATTCTTTGTGGATTTTGAAGCGTTTGTGGATTTTCAGTCTCTAATTTTTATAATATTTAGTATCAAGGGTTTTGAGTTTTTGCTGAAGGTATTCAATTCCTTTTTTATAATATTCTTGATTGATTTCTTCTCTAACTGAAGCTTCGATTACAGGAAATTCGTCAAATCCTTTCAAAACAGCATCAACATATAAGCCAGAGCCACCAACCATAATTTGAATGTTGTTTTCTTTGAAAAGTTCGTTAAGTTTTTCTAAAGCTTCTTGTTCAAAATCACCTACGCTGTACTTATCAAAAATGGATTTGTTTTGAATAAAATGATGCTTAGCTGAAGCTAACTCTTCTTTTGATGGAACCGCTGTACCAATTTTCATTTCTTTATAAAACTGACGACTATCGCAAGAAATAATATCACAATTGAAATGTTGTGCTAGTTTGATGCTTAATGCGGTTTTGCCTATGGCTGTTGGTCCTATTATGGTGATGAGGTAGTTCAAAATTATGTTTAAAAGTTTAAGCTTGTTTAAAAGTTTACTGTTGTTTCTAGCCCTGATTGAGCTATTGTTGGAGCTCTTTTATTTTGCTTTTTTGCTTTTAATTTATTGCAGCTTTTTTGTGCAAAATAAAAAGCGACTAGCGAAAGCAGGAAATAGCTCCAAAAAATTAATCATCTAAAAGATTATTTCCACATTTATAACAATATTTTGCATTTTCTCTATGATCTTCTGTTCCACAATTTTCACAAGGGTTTTTTGTAGCATAATTTTTAGACTTACTAGCTAACTCAGCGGAAACAATTCCTGTAGGGACAGCTATAATTCCATATCCTAAAATCATTACAAATGTGGCAATTAGTTGTCCAATTGTTGTTACTGGTGCAATATCACCATATCCTACAGTTGTTAGTGTAACAATGCACCAATAAATACTTCTAGGAATACTTGTAAAACCACTTTCTGGACCTTCTATTACAAACATTAAGGCTCCTAATAAAATGGAAATGACTAAAACAAAATAGATGAAAACAATGATTTTTGACTGACTGGCTTTTAATGCTAATCTTAAATTTGAGGCTTGACCTGTAAAATGAGCTAAATTTAATATTCGGAATAATCGTAATAGTCTTAAAGCTCTAACGATAGATAAAATTTTTGTTTGTGGAACAAAAAAGGATAGATACATAGGTAAAATAGATATTAAATCAATAATTCCATAAAAACTAAATATATACTGTAAAGGTTTTTTTATAGAAACAATGCGAAGTATATATTCTATGGTAAAGAAAATGGTTATTATCCATTCTG
The DNA here is from genome assembly GCA_012032075.1 of Flavobacterium sp. Classification (GTDB taxonomy): domain Bacteria; phylum Bacteroidota; class Bacteroidia; order Flavobacteriales; family Flavobacteriaceae; genus Flavobacterium. Next base: position 5,135 of record JAAURU010000200.1, on the reverse strand, counting down.
AATAATATAATAAATCATGGTATTTATTATCTAATTCTTTGACAGATTCTAACATTACTAAGACAACACTTAGTAGAATTACTCCTAGAAGAACTAAATCAAAAACTTTACCTGCTAAAGTATTTGTACCATAGATAATTATATGGACTTTTTTTCGGAATCTTTCCCATTTTGAATCTGTTGCTTGCATATTGACAAATATACTATTTTAAAACGTTGCCATTTTATGACTTTTTTTCTGAATTTTAATTATGAAATTAAAAAGAAATCACTTTCATTACTTTATGTTTTCTAAGATAACTTTGAATGATATTTTTGGTATCTCGGTTATTTTGCATTGGTATGATTAATTTTCTTAAAATATCGAGATTTGTAATTTGGTAATTCAAATCATAAAAGCAGAAGCCTTTGTAGATTCCGTTTTCAATTAATATTGCACTTCTTTCATTGTGTGTTCTTCCACGGTCTATAATAACCATATTGTTTGATGCAAAAGTATTTTCATCTATAAATTGATGTACTCTTTTGTTATATTCTAAGGGTTGTTCTTTATCTATACAAGCTCCATAACATTGTTTTATATCATATTGAAAACAACTTTTTTTAGTATTATATAAACCGTTAACTTTTTGACAAAGATTGTATTTTTCTGTAATTTTAAAAAGAGCTGTTTTACCTTCTTGAACAGATATAAAAGAAGTTATTTCTTTTTTACGACCATCAGCATTTTGAACACTTAATTTAATATATCCTTTTTCATTTTTTTCAGAGTACAAAGCCCAGTTAAAAAGTGTTTTGCGTTGTGCTCTATTATATAAAGGTTTATTTACTTTAATTTCTTCACTTTCTTTTAGTAATGCAATGAGCTCACTTCCTGTTTCTTCGTAAGTAACGGTATAAACATCGCGTTGTATTTTTTTACTTTTTTGATTGGTTCCAGTGAAGTGTTGGTTAACTCTTTTTTTAATGTTTTTACTTTTACCAATGTAAATTAAGTCTCCTTTTTCATTATGAATGTAATAGATTCCTGTTTTTGAAGAAGTAGATTCTACAATATCTAAAAGTTTTGGAGACATTCCAGTTTTGACTTCTGTCTTAATATAACTTTTTACAATTTCTTTACTATTATCTTTGACAATAATAATTTAAAAAGTTTTACTGTTGCAATGTGCATCACCACTTGCTCTATGTCTATCAGTAACAGGAATTCCAAGTGAACGTACTAGTTTTCCTAGACTATATGAAGGCAAATCTGGAATTAGTTTTTTTGATAGTTCTACAGTACAAAGGGTTTTCTTTTTATATGTGTAACCCAAACGTCTAAATTCTGTACTTAAAATTCGATAGTCAAATGAAGCGTTGTGTGCTACAATAATGCAACCTTCTGTTATTTCAATAATACGTTTTGCTACTTCGTAAAACTTTGGTGCTGAACGAAGCATTGCATTATTAATACCAGTTAGTTTTACAACAAAAGGTTGTATGGGCTTTTCTGGATTTACCAAACTAATAAACTGGTCGATTACTTCATGACCATCATATTTATAAATGGCAATTTCGGTAATTCCTTCTTCATTGTATTGACCACCAGTGGTTTCTATGTCGAGTATTGCGTACAAATTTAGTTTTCAGTGTTCAGTTGTTAGTATTAAGTAATTAAAAATTGACACATTGACTTATTGTCTTATTGATAATTTCGGTTTCCAAATATACTACTTCCTATTCGAACCATTGTACTTCCACATGAAATTGCTAATTCATAATCACCAGACATTCCCATAGATAAAGTGTTCAAATCTACATTGTCACACTGAGCGGAGTCGAAGTGCTTTTTTAGATTATTGAAAATAGATTTTAAATGTAAGAATTCTTTTTTAATTTGATTCTGGTTATCAGTAAAAGTAGCCATTCCCATTAAACCAACAATTTTTATGTTCTCATACTTGTCATGCTGAACTTGTTTCAGCATCTCTATTATTTCATTTAGTTCATTTTCATCTAAACCAAATTTTGTTTCTTCTTCTGCAATATGAATTTGTAATAAACAGTCAATAACTCGATTATTTTTTTGGCTTCTTTGTTAATTTCTTTGAGTAATTTTAAACTATCTACACCATGAATTAAACTTACATAAGGAGCCATATATTTTACTTTGTTCGTTTGCACATGACCTATCATGTGCCATTGAATATCTTTAGGCATTACTTCATACTTCTCGGTCATTTCCTGGATTTTGTTTTCTCCAAAAATACGCTGACCAGCATTGTAAGCTTCCATTAAATCAGAAACTGGTTTTGTTTTTGAAACTGCAACAAGTGTAACTTCCTTTTGAAGTGATGATTTTATTTGAGTGAGGTTAGTTGCTATTGACATCTTGTTTTTAATTTATTTTATAATAACTAAATTTATAATTTTTAGATTCTAGGTAATTAGTAACTTGTTCTAAAAATGTTTTTCCTAAGTTATTTGGCTTATATTTTAAGGAAACTTGAATTATAATTTCTTTATCATTTGCATCTGGATAAATTTCATAAATGTGTTTATTCTCAATTATTTCTATATAAGAATTTATTTTATCTTGTAGTAATAATAAATGTTCTTCATTCCATTTTAAATGATCAGAAATGGTTAATACAACTTTATCTTCTTTGTTAATGCTTATGAAATCAATTACAGATGAATTGTCAACTGCCATTTTTCTTTTATTTAATGTTATTCTTCCTTCTATAGAAAAGACAAGTTTATGGATGTAATACTTTTCACTTCGTACCTCGTATTTCTAACCTCGTACTTATAATTCATATACAATCAATCCACTTCTAAATTTCGGTTCAATATAGGTACTTTTTGGTGGCATAATCAAATTATTATCGGCTAAAGCTTTAATTTCAGAAATATCAGAAGGGTAGAGCATAAAACCAACTTCAAATTCTCCTTCGTCAATAATTTGTTTTATAGCTGTGATGGATTGTTTTCCAGGAATGTATTCTATTCTTTCATCATTTCTTAAATCTTCAATACCTAAAATAGGATGTAAAACAGTATTGTATAAGATTTGAGCGTCTAAATTATTTAAAATTGACACTTTTCCACTTAAAAATTCATCTATTGAATGTTTATAAAATAAAGCATAAAAATTACCATCTAAATACATCCCAAATTCAAATTTATTTTCGGGTTTCCATAATTCTTGTTCTTTTGTCTTTATGATAAAATTTTCAGCTAATTTTTTAAAAAATCTTCTTTCGAATGGTTATTCAAATCGCGAATAATTCTATTGAATTCGTAAATTTTAACGTTACTTTCTGCAATTAGAAAACTCATGAAGTAATTCAAATTAGGATTGCCCAAATGTTTGTCTTGTTCATAAAGCATTTCAGCTGAAGCAGATCGATGATGCCCATCAGCAATGTATAAATTTGGTATATTTTCAAAATGTTCTTGTAACCAATCAATATCACTTTGGGTGTCAATTTTCCAAAGGGTGTGCTTTTCTTTGGTAGTTGTAGTAAATGAATAGACAGGTTCGCTTTGTTTTTTTAATAAAATCCAAGTGTTAATTTCCACACTATCAGGATAAGTTATTAAAACAGGTTCTGTATTGAATTGGGTTTGATGTAAATAATCTTTAAACAACTCTACACGATATTGTAAAGTGTCTTCGTGTTTTTTAATGATATTATTTTGGTAATCTTCAACCGAAGTTCCAGCAATTATACCTGTGAAAGTCTGAATTTTTGTTTGAATTTCATAGACATAAAAAACCGCTTTTTCTTCTTGAATAAATATTTTTTCAGTTTTGAAGTCTTTATACTTTAAAGCAACACCTTTAAAACGTTTGTCCCAACTTATTTTTTGCGAATGCGCATAAGCTGGATTAATAACATGTAAAAAGGAATATGGATTAAAGTTTAACCAAGCAGCCAATTCAGCTGGACTGTAATCATCGTAATTTCTACAGGTTACTAAGCCAATTTTATCTGGTGCAGGACGAATTGCTTTGAAAGGTATTATTTTTGACATTTTTGAGTGATTAGTATGTAGTGATTAATAACTAGCTATTCACTAATTACTAATCACTATTCACTTTATTTACTATATTGTTTAGATACTTTCTCTGCTTTTTTACTTTCAGTATAATCGTAAAAACCTTCACCAGATTTTATACCTAGTTTTCCAGCCATTACCATATTTACTAATAACGGACAAGGAGCATATTTTGGATTTTTAAATCCGTTATACATTACGTTTAAGATAGAAAGACAAACGTCAAGACCTATGAAATCTGCTAGTTGTAAAGGTCCCATTGGGTGAGCCATTCCAAGTTTCATTACAGTATCAATTTCTTCAACACCAGCAACACCGTTGTATAAAGTTTCTATAGCTTCGTTAATCATGGGCATTAAAATACGGTTGGCTACAAAGCCGGGATAATCATTTACCACACAGGGTATTTTCCCAATGTTTTACTCAACTCAACGGTTGTGTGGGTTACATCTTTATGTGTGGCATAGCCATTAATAATTTCCACCAGTTTCATTACGGGCACGGGGTTCATAAAGTGCATGCCAATTACCTGTTGCGGCCGTTTTGTAGCAGCCGCAATTTTTGTAATGGAAATAGATGACGTATTGGTGGCTAAAATGCAGCCCTGCGGTGCAGCGTCATCAATGCTCTTAAATATCTTCAATTTTAAATCAACGTTTTCTGTTGCTGCCTCTACCACTAATTGTGCATTGGCAACACCACTGGCCAAATCAGTAGTGGTGGTAATATTTTTTAACGCATTGGTTTTTACATCTTCTGCAATGGTGCCTTTGGCAATTTGTCTGTCGAGATTTTTACCAATGGCAGCAAGGGCTTTTTCTAACTGGGCAGCATTTACATCAATTAATGTAACGCTAAAACCAGCTTGTGCAAATACATGGGCAATACCGTTGCCCATTTGTCCGGCACCAATAACTGCAATATTTTTACCATTTTCTTGATTTTTTTGATTACACTAATTGAAACTAATTACACGAATGTATTGCGGCGGCGAAGCCGCCGCAATACTCTTTTAATATTCATTGACTAAAAATTTTTAAAAAGAACTTTGCATGTAATGAGAGCTGAATAAAGAACTAAAAGTACAA
>JAAURU010000199.1 GCA_012032075.1 Flavobacterium sp. | reverse complement strand
TTTTTAACCGAGACGGTTTTGAAACTTATTTTAATCAACTACCTCAGGGAATAGCTACTATTCTTGGGGAAGAAGGCATTAATTTAAGTGGTGGTCAAAAACAAATTATTGCATTAGCCAGAGTGCTATATAAAAAGCCACAATTTTTAATTCTAGATGAAGTTACTTCGGCTATGGATAGAAACACAGAAAATTTCACTATGAATTTATTTAAAAAGATTAAACCTAATTGTGCTATCTTCTTCATTTCACATCGATTGAATACTTTGCAACATTTAGCAGATAAGATTTATGTTTTAGAAGATAAGACTATTGCAGTTTCTGGTAGTCATGAGGAATTAATGCAATCCACAAATTTTTATAGTGATTATTGGTTAAATGAAAAGATGGAATCGGAAAGCAGAATGATTGGTGCGCGATGATGAAAGCGGGAAGATGGGTGACATTGATTTTTTAAAATTTAATCTGACTTTATAAATCTTAATTTCCACCCTCAAAACGTGGTATTTAAGGTTAATAACCTCACTCTTCACGTTAATAACATGGAACTTCAGGAAAATAACCTCGTGCTTCACGTTAATAACGTGGAATTTAAGGGAAATAACGTAGCATTTGACGTTAATATCGTGGAACTTCAGGAAAATAACCTGGCATTTGAGGTTAATAACGTGACGCTCCACGTTAATAACGTCAAGCGCGAGGTTAATAATGTGAAAGTTCAGGTTATTAAGGTGGTTTTTCAAATGCTAAACCTAGCTTTTTAAGTTTTAAAAATAAGCAAACAAAAAAAGAGCCCCTGTAACGAGGCTCTTCTTTCAATATTAATCTAAAATACAAGGGAACTACTCTTTTTTCTTTGAAGACTTTCTTGCAAAACGTTCTTTAAGATCATCGTAAATAGGTTTTGCTGTTAATGCTCCTTTGCTATCAGCTTCTTTTACCATGCCGTAGTAAAATAAGGCTTGTTTGATAGCTTCACTTCCTGCTAGCATTACGGTGTCGGTAACATCGGTAGTGATTTGTTTGGCTAGGTTTGAGATTGGGTCTAACTGGGTTAACACAGCTTCATCTTTTAAGAACTCTACTTTATCCATATAAGCTGGGATAAATTCGGGATTACTTTCTACATAACGTTTTGTTTTTTGAACCGTTGCTATTGTTTTGTCTCCCATTTTAAACATTACTTGTCGCTCTTTGTCTGTTAATCCTTGTACATAAGGAGCTAAGGCTGTTTTACATTCTAGTAATTTTTGGGTCACCGTATCAATTACTGCTTGAGGAATTTCGATACTAATTTGATTTTTCGCACTCATTTTTTTTTAAGATTTTAAAGTTTATACTGCTTCTTCAAAAAACAATATCTGTACCATAAAATAATTTTAATTGAATATTTTTATCTATTTTAACATTATACCTAACTATATTTTTACTAATTAATTGAAACACTGAATAGTATTAAATTTCAAAAAGTAGAAAATTTAACGTTTTTGATAAAGAAAGAAATGGTTTCCATAGTAGAATCTCTTTTGCAAGGTACTTTTTTGTGAAAATTTATTTTTAAACCAATAAAAACCCTTAGAATTACCTATACTCCTATTGCCGAAATGGTTTATTTTTGGTAGGTTTGGGAAAGTAAATAGAACTGTTAACTATATCAAAAATTAGAGACGTCTAAACAAATGGCATTATATCAAAAGTCAGTACTAAAAAAGTATATCAAACAACTAGAAACTTCTAAAGTAGAGAAAGCTTATAAAAAATATGCCAATCACTTTTTGAACCCAACTATACAAGAGAATATTAGAAATTCTAAAGAAGAAGAATACCAAGGTATTTTCTTGACGGATTTGTTTGTTACTATTTTAGATTATACACTAAAACCAAATCCCAACTTTAATTTAGTTGCCGAATATAAAAACCAAACCAATTCTCGTAAGGCAGATGGAGCAATATTATTCAATGATAAAGCCATTGGAGTAATAGAATTAAAAGGCACCAATACAAAAGATTTAGAAAGCATTCGCAAACAAGCTTTTGATTATAAAGCCAACCAAAAAGAATGTGTGTATGTAATAACTTCAAACTACGAAAAGTTACGTTTTTACATCAATGATGCTACAGAATTTGAAGAATTCAATTTATTTGAACTTACTAAAGAACAATTTGAGTTATTGTATTTGTGTTTACACCAAGACCATATTGAAAACAATATTCCTTTAAAAATTAAGGAAGCTTCATTATTAGAAGAAGAACAAATTACCAAAAAATTTTACAAAGATTATTCTGTATTTAAAAGAGAACTGTATCGCGATTTAGTAAAGCACAATGCCAAACGAATTAAAAATAGTTTAAGTAAATTAAGTATTGAAACCAATGAAGCAGAGCTTGACGAAGAAACAAAAGCAGAATTACTAAAATTAGAGAAAAACGTAAAGCTTAATCTATTCAAAAAATCACAGAAACTTATTGATAGATTCTTGTTTGTTTTCTTTGCTGAAGATAGAGGATTATTACCGCCAAACAGTACGTTACAAATATTAAACAAGTGGAAAGCCGATGTCGATTTTGGAGATGATCGTCCTTTGTATGATATGTTTAAGCAATACTTTAAATTTCTTGATACAGGAAGACAAGGCACAGCTAATAGAGCAGAAATTTACGCTTATAATGGTGGTTTATTTAAAGAAGATGTTGTTTTAGACCAATTAGAAATTGATAATGATTTACTTTATAACCATACCAAAACATTAGCAGCTTACGATTTTGAAAGCCAAGTAGATGTCAACATTTTAGGACACATTTTTGAAAACTCTTTAAACGAAATTGAAAGTGTTAATGCCGAAATTGAAGGAGGTGATTTTGACAAACAAAAAAGTAAACGTAAAAAAGACGGTGTTTTTTATACTCCAAAGTACATTACTAAATACATAGTAGAAAACACCATTGGTAAACTATGTGAGGAAAAGAAAAATGAACTAGGTTTTAAAGAAGATGAATATTTTAAAGGCAGAAAAACCGCAATAAATCCACTATTGAAAAATTAGTTGAAACTTTAGACACATACAGAAACTGGTTGTTACAATTAACCATTTGTGACCCTGCTTGTGGTAGTGGAGCTTTCTTAAACCAAGCGTTAGACTTTTTAATTAAAGAACACAATTATATAGACGAACTAAAAGCTAAAATTTTAGTGGTGGTTTAGTCTTTAGCGATATAGAAAACACCATTTTAGAAAACAATATTTATGGGATTGACCTTAACGAGGAAAGTGTAGAAATTGCCAAATTATCCTTATGGTTACGAACCGCACAACCTCGTAGAAAACTAAACAACTTAAATAGCAATATTAAATGTGGTAACAGCTTAATAGACAGCAAAGCAGTTGCAGGAGACAAAGCCTTTAATTGGCACGAGCAATTTCCTACTGTTTTTAAAGAAAAAAACAAAAAAGCATGGCATATTACTACAGCCATTCACGATAGTAGAACATCACAACGAATGATTGACTATAAAGTGAGGGAAAAAAGAGATATGGGAACAAATCCGTATCCAAAAGCAATTCCTTTTACAGCAAAAGAAGAAGCACTACTAACAAAAACAGTTGCTGATATCGTTGTTCAAGAAAAACTACTAGTACTTGCTTTTAACGTGTGTAAAGATCACATGCACATAGCGCTTGTGTGTGAAGAAGAAGAGGTGCAAAAAATTGTACAAAAAATAAAAGCCATAACAGCACGAACTGTAAATATAGAGAGAGGTGTAACAATTCCGAAGCTATCATCATCGACGCTATCATTACCAGTAACTCCATCATCAATGGAACATGCTCTATTGTCAGAAGATAGAGCGGAAAGTGTAGCGGAAGAAAACTCCGAAGTACCATCGTCATCGATTCCATCGACACTATCGTCATCGACACCATCATCATCGACGACACTATCATCGACGACACTATCATCGACGACACTATCGTCAATGGAGCATGCTCCATTGTCAGAATCTATACCGGAAGCTATACCGGGAAATAGTGGGGAAAAAACGAGAGGTGAAAAACAAAACAGTTTGTGGACACAAAAATACCATTGTAATGAAATTACCTCGCAAGAGCAATTACAAAACACTATTGAGTACATAAAAAATAACCGAACCAAACACGAGTTGCCACCACACGACAAAGCCACAAAACTACTTATCGAAAACATGCTTTGCACGCAAAAAGAGGCTTTTGCAACAGCATATAAAGGTGGTTTTGATGTGATTATTGGAAATCCTCCTTATGTTCAGTTACAAAAAATGAAAGAAGTATCTGAGAAAATTAAAAGTTTAGGATACAAAACTTATGAAAGCACAGGAGATTTATATTGTTTATTTTATGAGAAAGGTAATCAAATTTTAAAAAATAATGGATTATTAGGTTTTATAACTTCTAATAAATGGATGAGAGCAAATTATGGAAAAAGTTTAAGAAATTACTTTTTAGAAGAAACTACTCCATACAAATTATTAGATTTAGGTTCAGGAATATTTGAAGCAGCCGTTGTTGATTCAAACATAATTCTAACAAGAAAGTTAAAATCTTTAAATATTTCCATACCAAGTATTGATTTGTCAAATGAAATTAACATTGTAGATTTCTCTATATATAACGATTCATTCGTAAACATTGAGCCAAAAATCGATGATGTTTGGTCAATATCTTCTAAAGCAGAACAATCATTAAAACTAAAATTTGATAAAAAAGGAACCCCATTAAAAGATTGGGATTTAAAATTTAATAGAGGTATTCTAACTGGTTATAATGATGCTTTCATTATTGATAATGCAACTAAAGAAAGTTTAATTCATTCAGACAATACAAATATACATTTGATAAAACCAATTTTAGCAGGAAAAGATATTCAACGATATAAAATCGATTTTAATAATCTTTACATAATAACAACATTTCCATCATTAAAAATTGAGATTGATAGCTTTCCTACTTTAAAAAATTACTTTAAAAATTTTGGAAAAAAAATTTATCAAATAGGTGAACATTATATCAATGAGATTGGAGTAAAAGATAAAACTAGAAAAAAAACTTCAAACAAATGGTTTGAAACTCAAGATACTATATCGTATCATAAAGAATACTCACTACCCAAAATTTTTTACAGAGAAATTAGTGATGATATGAATGCTGTCTATACAGAACATGAAATATACACTAACAATAAGGCATACATAATAACTGGTGAATCATTAAAATATTTATGTTGCTTTTTAAATTCAAAATTATTTAATAAAATGGTTTTATCTCAGACATCTAATTTAGGTGGTAAAGGAGAAGCATTTATGAAAGAAGTTTCTGTACCAAAAATAAATTATGATGATCAAATCCCTTTCATTGAAAAAGCAGATATTATGCTTACTTTAAACAAAGACTTACAAGAAAAAAATAACAAATTCACAAAATACCTACAATCACAATTTGCCATAGAAAAACTATCTAAAAAATTAGAAAACTGGTACGAGTTATCATTTGCAGAGTTTATAAAAGAACTAAACAAAGCTATAAAAGAAACCAATAAAGAACGTTTAAAAAACAACCTACAACCCATAAAAGAGTTAACCAAACTAGACGAAATGGATTGGATGGATGTTTTTGAAACCAAAAAAACAGAAGCACAAAACCTACAACAACAAATCAACACCACAGATAAGGAAATAGATGCAATGGTTTATGAATTGTATGGTTTGAGTGAAGAGGAAATAAAAATTGTGGAGGAGAGTTAAAAATGGAAAAAGTAGTTTATAATAATGATGATTTTATTAGTAATTATAATTATCAAAAAAATATTTCAACCTTAAATCAAAAGTATTATTTTGAAAATATTGAATTTGTTGAACAATTTGATAATAATATACATTTAACTATTTTTTTAATGAAAACGGTAGAAGATGAACAAATTATATTCAAAAACTGCCTTTTTAAAGAAGATTTTATTTTTAAAAATACTTTTTCAAATAGAGAAATTATTTTTGATGAATGTAAGTTCTTAAAAGAGTTTAATGTTTCTTCAACCAAGTTTAAGCAAAATGTAAAGTTTTGGGATTGTACACTTAGTAAAGCCAACTTCAATAATACAAGATTCGAAAAATTAGCCGATTTTTGGTCAACACGTTTTATTTCAACTACAATTTTTTATAAAACTGATTTTTTAGGCACAACCGTTTTTTCCTCTGCTACTTTTTTTAAACCTGTTTTATTTACTTATACTTTATTTGAAAAGGACGCATTATTTAGAGGTACTTATTTTTTTGAAGGTTTAGATATTTCACAAGCCATTAAAAGAGGTAAGTTTACTTTTTTTGATGTAACTATTAAGCCATTTAGATCCATAAAAAATACTTTAGATAATGAAGTTTATGAAAGTTATATTAGAGATAAAGGCATAATTCCAATTATAAACAAAAGAGAGACTTTTAGAATAATTAAACAAGCATACGAAAATAGCAGTAATTTTATAGATTCTGTGGAATTTAAGAAGAGGGAACATATTACTTTTCTAAAAGAAAATATTAGTAATATATTTAGTGGAATAAAAATACTACCCAGTATTCAGAATATAATTTTATTATTTTTAAATTTAATTTCAAATTATTTTGGAGTTTCTTGGTTTGTTAGTTTACTATTTATATTCTTTTTTGGAGGGTTGTTTTTTCTAAATTCAATAATCCAAATACCTGGTTACCAATTCACAATGAATTACAACGAATGGCAATGGGACAATTTTAAATATTTTTTTGAATTTTTAAATCCAACACATAAAGTAGAATACATTCAAAAAGAAAAACCTAAATAATAGATTTTATGGTTAATGATTTTGGAGGCAGAATATTTGTTTG
>JAAURU010000198.1 GCA_012032075.1 Flavobacterium sp. | reverse complement strand
AGCGAGATATTAAATTTAGAAATTCTTTGAAAGGAATGGTTATAGGTATCTTTACCATTACAGAATACAACGAATACATTCAAAATTCATCTACTATTAATAAACGTATGATGAATTTATTGATTGAAAGAATAAAAAGTCAAATTCAATTATTTGAGGATTAATTAATTAGCTACTTAAATTAAATAATACTTTCCCCGTTCAAATTAGTAGTTAAAACATCAGTCATGTAATTGAAAAAAGGTCGCATGGCTTGAAAAGAAGCTAATACTTCTTCTTTAAAATTAGGATCTAAAACTTCTTTATTAGTAAAAGGTCGAGTAACTAAATATTGCTTTTTTCGAATTAAATCAATGTCTGGATGATTTTTATCGAAATCTCTTGGTGCTGTTTTTAATTCTTCTCCTTGTAATGTTCCGAAGTGTTTTTTGAAAGCATCATGAGAAATAATTGCTCTTAACTCTGAAGCATCTAATTCAATTTCTTTACGAATGCGCAATAAATCTTCGTTATTGGGTTCCCAAAATCCACCACCAACAAAACTGGCTTCATTCTCTATATGCAAATAATAACCACCTCTTAACATAGGCTTATTTCTCGAAAAACCCACACTGAAATGTACTTTGTAGGGCAACTTATCTTTCGAAAAACGTACATCTCTATAAATTCTGAAAATTTGTATATTTTCAATTCCATCTACTTTGCCTAAATCATTTCCCACTCCAGTAAAGAAATACTTCATTGCTTTTTGTTCAATTTCGAAACGTTTTTTATTTTCACTGAACCATTCTCTGTTATTATTTTCTTTTAAATCGGTAAGGAAATCGAAAGTATTTTTTGAAATCATTTTTTTATTTTAAATATATTAATAATATTTTACTTCTCTCTACTTTTTAACACAGCAACCACATCATTCAATTGATAGCCTTTCGCTTGCAATAAAATTAAGTAATGAAATAACAAATCAGCACTTTCTGATAGGAATAAGTCATCGTTAGTATCTTTGGCTTCGATAACTACTTCAACAGCTTCCTCTCCTACTTTCTGAGCCATTTTATTGATTCCTTTTGCAAATAAACTAGCCACATAACTCTTTTCGGAATCAGCATTTTCTTTTCTTTCTTTAATTGTATTTTCTAATTTAGAAAGAAAACCAAAATTTTGTGAATTTTCTTCTTGCCAACAGGTATCGGAACCCGTATGACATGTTGGACCAATTGGATTAACTTTTAGTAACAAAGTATCATTATCACAATCATTTTTAATAGCAACCAATTCTAAAAAATTACCACTCTCTTCACCTTTTGTCCATAATCTATTTTTAGAACGACTGAAAAAAGTAACTCTATTAGTTTCTAAAGTCTTATCAATTGCTTCTTGGTTCATGTAACCCAACATCAACACATTTTTAGTTATGTTATCTTGTATGATTGCTGGAATTAATCCCTTTTCGTTTTTTGTAAAATCTATTTTCATTTTAATATTTTGTTAGGTGTTAGATGATGGATGTTGGATGATAGTAAAAAAATCATCTAGCCACTAACATCTAACTGCTATATTTTGTTTCTTTAAAAATTGTTTTAAATCTGGGATGTCGATTTCATGGTAGTGAAAAACGCTTGCTGCTAATGCTGCATCTGCTTTTCCATGGATGAAAGTATCAGCAAAGTGATTCATATTTCCTGCTCCACCAGAAGCAATGATTGGAATATTAACTAGTTCGGATAATTTAGCCAATGCCTCATTTGCAAATCCGTTTTTTGTACCATCGTTATCCATTGAAGTGAACAGTATTTCTCCAGCTCCTCTTGCTTCCACTTCTATTGCCCAATCGAATAATTCAATTTCTGTTGGAACTTTTCCTCCAACCAAATGCACCATCCATTTTCCTTCAATTTGTTTAGCATCTATTGCTACTACAACACATTGACTTCCAAATTTGGTCGCTAATTCATTAATTAATTCTGGTCTTTTCACTGCAGAAGAATTGATGGATACTTTATCTGCTCCATTATTCAATAAAATGGCTACATCTCCTACAGAAGCAATTCCACCACCTACAGTAAATGGAATATTTATTGCTCTAGCTACTTCTTTTACTAAGTTTGCCAAAGTTTTTCTACGCTCTTCAGTAGCTGAAATATCTAGGAAAACCAATTCATCTGCACCAGTTTCAGAATATTTTTTAGCTAATGCTACTGGATCACCAGCATCTTTTAAATCTATAAAATTGACACCTTTAACAGTGCGACCGTTTTTTATATCTAAGCAAGGGATTATTCGTTTTGTTAACATTTTTTTTGAGTGATTAGTGATTAGTAATTAGTAATTAGTGATTAGTGATTAGTATTTTAATGCTAATCACTAATTACTAACAGCTAATTACTTAATAAATAATTCTAATTGTTTCAACGTTATTCTTCCTTCGTAAATGGCTTTTCCAATTATGATTCCTTCGCAACCTAATTCAGCTAGTTTTGGTAGTTCGTCAAAAGTAGAAATTCCTCCAGAAGCAATTAGTTTTATATTTGGACATTCTTTTAAAATATCTTTGTATAATTCGAAACTTGGTCCTTCTAGCATGCCATCTTTTGCAATATCGGTGCAAATTACATAAGAAATACCTTCTTTTTGATAGTTTTGAATGAATGGAATAACTTCTTCGTTACTTTCTTCTAACCAACCCGAAACCGCAATTTTACGATTGTTAGCATCTGCACCAAGTATGATTTTATCTGTTCCATATTCGGAAATCCATTTTTTAAACATTTCTGGATTTTTTACTGCAATACTTCCTCCTGTTACTTGCTTGGCACCAGATTCATAAGCAATTTTTAAATCTTCATCAGACTTTAAACCACCTCCAAAATCGATTTTTAAGTTTGTTTTTGAAGCAATTTGCTCTAAGACTTTGTGATTGATAATTTTACTAGATTTGGCTCCATCTAAATCTACTAAATGTAAGTATTGAATACCGTGGTCTTCAAAAGACTTGGCTACTTCTATGGGATTTTCATTATATATTTTTTGGTTTCATAATCACCTTTTGATAAACGTACACATTTACCATCTATGATATCTATTGCTGGGATTATTCTCATGTTGAAATTAGAAATTAGAATTTAGAAGTTATAAGTTAGTCCTTCGACAAGCTCAGGATGACAAAGTTATAGATTAAAGAAGTTTATTAAAATTTGTTCACCGTGTATGCCACTTTTTTCTGGGTGGAATTGTACTCCATAAAAATTATCTTTGCACAAAGCTGTTGCGTATTCTGTTTCGTAGTCAGTATAAGCAATTGCATCAGAGTTTTTTGGAGCGTAGAAACTATGTACTAAATACATGTATTCGTTTTCATTAATGCCTTCAAATAGAGTCGATTTTAGATTGTAAATGGTATTCCAACCCATTTGTGGTACTTTGACTTCATTGGAAAACTTAATAATCTCTACATCAAAAATGTTTAAACCTATAGTATTTCCTTCTTCAGAACTTTTACACATTAATTGCATGCCTAAACAAATACCTAAAACAGGTTGTTTTAATGTAGGAATTAAAATATTCAAACCACTTTCCTTTAATTTTTCCATAGCACTACTCGCTTCTCCTACACCAGGAAAAATCACTTTATCAGCGCTTTTTATTAAATTCCAATCATTGGTAACAAAGGCCTCAAAACCTATTCTTTCTATCGCAAAAAGAATGCTTTGAATGTTTCCAGCACCGTAATCTATTATGGCTATTTTCATTGTTTTATATTACATTGTCACACTGAGCTTGTCGAAGTGCTTTATTATTAATGAGGTCTTAGACAGGCTCAGACTGACATAAATTAAATACTAAAGAACTCCTTTTGTACTTGGTAATATCATTTTATCAGCATCACGTTTTACTGCAACTTTTATGGCTTTAGCAAAGGCTTTAAAAATGGCTTCAATTTTATGATGTTCGTTTGTACCTTCTGCTTTTATATTTAAATTGGCTTTGGCTCCATCAGTAAATGATTTAAAGAAATGAAAGAACATTTCTGTTGGCATTTCTCCTATTTTTCACGTTTGAATTCGGTTTCCCAAACTAACCAGTTTCTGCCTCCAAAATCGATAGCAACTTGAGCTAAGCAATCGTCCATTGGCAAACAAAATCCGTATCTTTCAATTCCTAATTTATTGCCTAATGCTTTTGCAAAAACTTCACCAAGTGCTATTGCAGTATCTTCAATTGTATGATGTTCGTCCACTTCTAAATCACCTTTTACTTGGATATCTAAATCCATTTGTCCATGACGTGAAATTTGGTCTAACATGTGATCAAAAAATGCCAAACCAGTACTAATCTTACTTTTACCAGTTCCATCTAAGTTTAAAGTAATAGCAATACCCGTTTCATTTGTTTTACGAATAACGGAAGCTGTTCTTTCCTCTAACTTTAAAAATTCGTAAATTTTTTGCCAATCATTACTTTCTAAAGCAATAACCGAATTTAACTCCTCTCTTTTAACCGAAATTTCTCCTGTTCCAAGATTAGTATTATCATTAATAAAAATCGCTTTTGCTCCTAAGTTTTTGCCAATTCTACATCGGTTAAACGATCACCAATTACAAATGAATTGGCTAAATCGTACTTTTCAGAAAAATATTGTGTTAGTAAACCCGTTCCTGGTTTACGAGTATTGGCATTTTCATGAGGAAAAGTTCTATCTAAAAACACATTATCAAACACAACACCTTCATTTTCATAAGTTTTCATAATGAAATTATGTACTGGCCAAAACGTATCTTCTGGAAAAGAAGCTGTTCCTAAACCATCTTGATTGGTAATCATAACTAATTCATAGTCTAATTCTTGAGCAATTTTACTTAAATAGGGAATACATTTAGGATAGAAAATCATTTTTTCAAACGAGTCGATTTGCTCATCAACTGTTTCTTTTATCATGGTTCCATCTCTATCGATGAATAATACTTTTTTAGACATTTTTTAAATTATTTAGTAATTCAATCACTTTTTCGTTTTCTTCTGGTTTACCAATAGTAATTCGCAAGCAACTTCTACACAAAGAATCATTTGAACGATTTCTTACTACAATTCCGTTTTCTAAAAACTGATTGTATTGAAACGTTGCATTATCGACTCTAAAAAGAATAAAATTAGTTTCTGATGGAAAAATTTCGGTTACAATTTTGCAACGTACCAAAGCTTTCATCACTTTTTCCCTTTCTTCCTTTAAAACTTCAATTTCGTTTATGTAATTAGAAGTAGCTAATTTCTCAATCGCTAAATTTTGTGAAACAATATTAACATTGTAAGGTGGTTTTATCTTTTCTAAAATAGAAACTATTTCAGTGGAAGCAAATAATAATCCTAAACGTAAACCTGCCATTCCATAAGCTTTAGACAATGTTTGAACAATGACTAAATTAGGAAATTCCGCAATCCGTTTTAACCAAGTAGGTTTGTCTGAAAATTCTATATAAGCTTCATCAATAATTACTAATCCATCAAATTCGGTTAGTATCTTTAATACATTTTTTTCTGAAAAAGTGTTTCCTGTTGGATTATTTGGAGAACAAAGAAAAATCATTTTTGTATATTCATTGACTCTATTTAAAATCGAATTTACATTAGGCTGAAAATCGTCATTTAAAATAATCTTTTTGTTTTCAATAGCATTCAAATTAGCCAAAACACCGTACATTCCATAGGTTGGAGGCAAAGTTATAACATTATCTATATTGGGTTCGCAAAAAGCTCTAAAAAGTAAATCTAAAACTTCATCACTTCCATTTCCTACTAAAATATTTTCGGTTGGAATATTTTTTATTTTTGAAAGCACCTCTTTCAATGCTCTTTGATGTGGATCTGGATAACGATTTAAACCTGTTTCAAAAGGATTTTCATTAGCATCTAAAAAAATCATTTCATTATCGTTAACTTCTTCAAATTCATCTCTTGCAGACGAATAAGGACGCATACTTTTTACATTCTCTCTCACAAGAGATTCTAAATTAATATTCTTAAGCTTAACTGACATAATGTATTATGATTTTAATTGATTTAATCGTAAAGTTACTGCATTTTTGTGAGCTTGCAAGCCTTCTGCTTCGGCCATTAATTCGATACATTTACCAATATTTTGTATTCCTTTATAAGAAATTTTTTGAAAAGTCATTGCTTTTAAAAAACTATCTAGATTTACACCACTATAACTTTTTGAATATCCGTTAGTTGGCAAAGTATGATTTGTTCCAGAAGCATAATCACCGGCACTTTCTGGAGTATAATTCCCAATAAAAATAGAACCTGCATTTTCGATATTATTCACAAAAAAAGATTCATTTGTGGCACAAATTATAAAATGTTCTGGTCCATATTCATTGATTAGCTCTAATGCTTTTTCATCTGTATCCACAAAAATTAGCTTTGAATTATTGATGGCTACTTGAGCAATTTCTTTTCTTGGTAAAACCTCTAATTGTTTGTATACTTCTTCTTCAACATCATTTAAAATACTTTTAGAAGTGGTTACCAAAATTACTTGACTATCTTTTCCATGTTCTGCTTGACTTAATAAATCTGAAGCTACAAAACTAGGTACTGAAGATTCATCAGCAAAAACTAACAGTTCGCTTGGACCAGCAGGCATATCTATAGCAATACCTAATTGTGAAGCATATTGTTTTGCAATAGTTACAAATTGATTTCCGGGACCAAAAATTTTATATACTTTTTCAATAGATTCTGTTCCAAAAGTCATTGCTGCAATGGCTTGAATACCTCCTATTTTGTATATTTTAGTTACACCACATAATTGTGCAGCAAATAAAATAGCAGGATTAATATTTCCTTTTTATCAGGTGGTGTACACAATATTATTTCTTTACAACCTGCTATTTTTGCTG
>JAAURU010000197.1 GCA_012032075.1 Flavobacterium sp. | reverse complement strand
TGGGTAGTGGTTCATGAAAAATTTATTATTGCATTCTCTTGTATTCTAATGTTTTTTATTGGTGCACCACTTGGAGCTATTATAAGGAAAGGAGGAATAGGTTTGCCAATAGTTTTTGCAATTGCCATATTTATTTCTTTTCACTTTATGAATACTTTTGGTAAAAAACTAGCAGAAGAAGATACAATTCCTCTTGTACTAGGAATGTGGGCTTCTTCAATTATATTAACACCATTAGCTATTTTCTTAACCTATAGAGCTACAAATGATATAGGTGTCATGATCAATTTTGATTGGTTAACTGATCCTATTAAAAAATTATTTACAAGATTTACAAAAAATTAAAACCATAATGTCAAAGCAAACATACAACTCAACACGATTGAAGAAGCAATTGAAGATATTCGTCAAGGAAAAGTAATTATAGTAGTTGATGATGAAGATCGTGAAAATGAAGGAGATTTTTTAGCTGCTGCTGAAAAATGTACACCAGAAATGATTAATTTCATGGCTACTTACGGTCGTGGTTTAATTTGTACTCCTCTTACAGAATCAAGATGTAAAGAACTGGACTTACATGCTATGGTTAGAAATAATACAGACCATATGGAAACTGCCTTCACAGTATCTGTAGATTTGAAAGGTAACGGAGTAACAACTGGTATTTCAGCTGCAGATAGAGCTAAAACTGTTATTTCTCTTATTGATAAAGACACAAAACCATACGATTTAGCAAGACCTGGACACATTTTTCCTTTAATAGCAAAACAAGGTGGTGTTTTAAGACGTACAGGACATACTGAAGCTGCTATAGATTTTGCACGATTAGCAGGTTTTAAACCAGCTGGTGTTATTGTGGAAATCATGAATGAAGATGGAACAATGGCCAGATTACCAGAATTGGTCAAAGTAGCGAAAAAATTTGATTTAAAACTAGTTTCAATAGAAGATTTAGTTGCTTATAGAATGCAACATGATAGCTTGATTCAAAAGAAAGAAGATTTTGAAATTGAAACTCGTTTTGGAACTTATAGATTAAGAGCCTATTTACAAACTACAAACAAACAAGTTCATATAGCTTTAACAAAAGGTAATTGGAGTAATGGTGAATCCATTCTTACAAGAGTCAACTCCACCCAAGTAAATAACGACATTTTAGGAACCTTAACAAATGATGCTGATAAAAAACTAGATGTAATGTTTAAAAAGATTAACGAAGTGGGTAAAGGAGCAATTATTTTTATCAATCAAGAAGTAAAATCTATTGAATTACTTTCTAGATTAACAGAGTTAAAATCATTACAACAAAATGGCATTATAAAAGCTCCACAAGTAAAAATGGATAATAAAGATTTTGGAATAGGAGCTCAAATTTTACATGATATCGATATTTCAAAAATAAAGTTATTATCCAATAGTACTACTCATGCAAAGCGTGTAGGAATGATAGGCTATGGTTTAGAAATAACAGAATATGTAAATTACTAATTTAAAAAAACCATAATTTAATAGCTAATACTGTTACAGTAACTATTAAAAAGAGTTTAATTACTTTATCATCTTTTTCAACAGACCATCGACTACCAAACCAAGCACCTGAAACATTTCCTACGGATAAAACCGCTGCTAATCCATAATCTATTTTATTATCAATTGCAAAAACCAAAACGGCTGCTATAGTATATGTAAATGCTACAAATACTTTTGTGGCATTTGAGCGCAAAAGACTCATTCCATTAATATAAGGTAAAACTAAAAGTATAAGAAAGCCAATACCTGCATTTATTAAACCTCCATAAATCCCTAGAAAAAAGAAAACAACTACAGCTATTACTAATGGTTTTCCAGTTAATTTTTCTGTTACATTTGAGTTGTTTTTATTAGGATTAAAAATTGTTAAAAACAAAACCATAATCATAACTAAAGCTAAAACCCTATTAAATGCTTTTCCATCAAAATCTAAAGCTAAATAAGCTCCTAAAATAGCTCCAAAAAAAGCTGCAACCCCTACATATAAACTAAATGGATAAGTAGTGACACCCTTGCTTTTAAAACCTCTTACAGCTGTAAATGTTTGTAATAATATTGCGATTCTATTTGTACCTTGAGCTAATGGAGCTGGTAATCCCATAAAAATTAAAATTGGTAACGTTAATAAAGTTCCTCCTCCTGCTACTGTATTTAAAAACCCTGCAATAAAACCAACAAATATTAAAAGCGGATATTCATAACTAAAATCCATAAAATCAAATAATTTGACGGCAAAGATATTCAATTATAATAAAGTAAAACTAATAATAATATGTTGTTACTCATTTAATAAAAAATTGTTAAGAAAAACATTGTTTTAAATAAATACTTTATTTTTACTTCTTATTACAAATTTCAATCAAACAAAAAATGAATAAAAAAATTAATAACTGGTTCTATTCTCTATGTATTATTATTAGGCTGTAGTAGTACTCCTAAAGCTCAAAAAGTAGCTGATGTTTCTAAATATATGAACACAATAACACCAACCGAATTAAGTAAACATTTATATATTGTAGCTTCAGACGAAATGGAAGGTAGAGATACTGGGACTGATGGTCAAAAAAAGCAGGTAAATATCTTATCGAACAATATAAAAATAATGGTATAAGTTCCCCAAAAGTTGCTTCTGATTGGTATCAAAAAGTTCCTTCTGAATTTATGGCTAAAGGGTTTGCCCCAAAATTAAAAGACTCCGAAAATATTTGGGCTTTTATAGAAGGTACTGAAAAACCTGATGAAATTTTAGTAATTTCTGCACATTATGATCACGTTGGAACAAAAAATGGAGAGGTTTACAATGGAGCTGATGATGATGGATCTGGTACAGTTGCTTTATTAGAAATCGCTCAAGCATTTATGCAAGCCAAAAAAGAAGGTTATGGACCAAAACGTTCTATTCTATTTTTACACGTAACTGGTGAGGAACACGGTTTACATGGTTCAAGATTCTATTCAGAAAACCCACTATTTCCTTTAAAAAATACAGTTGCCGATATCAATATCGATATGATTGGAAGACGTGATACACTTCATCCAGACACAAATAATTATGTTTATGTAATTGGTTCTGATAGATTAAGTTCAGAATTACATAGTATTAACGAAGAAGTTAATGCAAAATACACTAATTTAACGTTAGATTATAAATACAATGATCGCAATGACCCTGAAAGAATATACTATCGTTCAGATCATTATAATTTTGCTAAAAAAGGAGTTCCAGCTATTTTCTTTTTCAATGGTGTTCATGCTGATTATCATATGTCATCTGACACTCCAGACAAAATTGAATATGATGCATTAGCAAAAAGAGCCCAATTAGCTTTTGTTCTTGCATGGGAATTAGCTAACCGAAGCGAAAAAAATTGTAGTTGATAAAGACGGTAAATAAATCAAAAACATACTGTTAATGAAAGAAGCTGTCCAAAAAGTTTAATCTAGTCAATCTAAACTTGTTTCAGATTCTAAATTATAATTAAGATCGATTTTTAAGATTCAGAAATGGATTCAGAATGATGTATTTTATGACTTTTTTTGACAGCTTCTTTATACTTTTATATAGAAACTTTTTTCAAATGAATTTAGTTTTTCTAAATCTAAAATGGTTTTACTATCATCTTCATTTCTATTGTACATGATATTAAATTTAGCACCATATATAACTTCTTTGAGCACATAAGAGGTTCTTTTCACTAAATGTGTACTATAAATATCATCAAAAACTTTAATAAAGACTAAAATTTCTCCATCAACAGATGCATAATCTTCTGCTGTAAAACCATATAACGGACTCTTTTCTGTTATTGGGTGAACCAAAGTCCAACTCAAGGTTAAAGCATTAATTTTATCTAATTCAAGTGGTAATTGGTAAAATTTATTAACCATTAAGCCATTTTCTTCTAAACTTAAACCAAGTGTAAGTCGAGCTTCTGCATCAGTAAGATTGGCATTTTTGAAAGGAGTCATTCTTAACATTAAAGCAATTCCATCATTATAAGGAGCAATAACTGCATTTTCTGAAAAACGTACAAAAGCTTTGGGTTTACTAAATCTTCCATAGAATAAACCTGTTGCAATTGCGAAAGTAAGTAAACCAGTCAGTGCTTCAATAGAAGAAACAAAACTTGTCCAGAAACCCGTTGGGTTTATATGTCCATAACCTACTGTCGTATAAGTTTGAATACTAAAAAAGAAAGCTTGGCCAAATTTTTCAACTTCAGTATTTGCAGTCACTCCATTCAAATATTCAACACCTATTAAATAATAAATCGTTGCAAAAAACAAATTAGCTATAAAATAAAAAAGAACAATAACCATTAGGAATTGCCATCTTGGAATTGTCAACATATAGTGATGCCAACTTATACTATCAAAAAAACCAATTCCTATTTTTCTTACATTGGCATTTCCATCTTTATTTATAAAGCGACCTCCATAATTTGAAGAACTCGTTCCAAAACCAGAAGAATCGCTTGTTTTTGCTTTTGCATTAATCTTTTTAAACATATACTATATTTTTGTAAAGCTACAAATATTAAGACTATTTTATATGTAGATAAATATTTGTTTTTGAATTGTCATATCTTATCACCTTAACTTAATTAGTGTTTATCTCACAATGAGTATATTTTTCATCGGTATTCAATGATTTTTCAATTGTTTGCAACAAACTTGCTGTTAGTAGTGATTTCATAAAAATATCAAGAACTGATTTATGATTTGTTATAGACTAGTTTTTATACAAATTTTTAACATCCTAATAATAACAAATAGTAAATAATTCTTAAGACAATTTTTACAAAAAAAGAGTTAAACAAAATTTATAGAAAAAATGTAGAAATAGTTAAATGTAGAAATTTCACAATTAAATACATTTTTGTTTCACTTTTTTGTACTATTTTTATGGAACAAACAAAAAATATTTAACAAACATGAGAAAAATTAAATTAACAGGGTTATTCCTTGTTGCAGGATTATTTCTAATTTCTTGCCAAAACGAAGAGTACGATCAAAGTGTAGTAGAATCAATTGTTAAGCCAGCTGAACTAAGTGGTGAAAAATTCAAGGAAGCTACATTATTGTCTTAGACAAAGACAAATTTGATTATCCAATTGACCAAGTTAGTAAAGTAGCTTTTTCTTCACGTGAAGAAAAGTCTAAAGCTTACAAACAAATGGAAGCTCGAACTATTGAAAGCATTGCTAAAAATTTTGCCAGTGTAAAATTTGACCAATCAAAAATCAATAATTATTATACAAGTCAATTTTTAGGATTTTCGGTAAAAGGGTTAACTAACGAAGAATTAGTTGCGATTTCAAAAAGTAAAGGAGTCAAAGAAATCCATTATGACCAATTAATTCCTAATCCAATTGATGAAGTAACAATTGAAGAAGGTTCTGAAAGATTTGAATCGAGAATGGCTCAAGTTACTCCATGTGGAATTTCTAATGCTGGTGGTTTTGCTGATGGTTCAAGTGCTAACAGATGGATTTGGATTATTGATACTGGAGTAGATTCAGATCACCCAGATTTAAATGTAATTACTGATTCTCGTTACGCAAAATCTTATGTAGGTGGTACTTTTGAAGACTGTAATGGTCACGGTACTCACGTTGCTGGAACGGCTGCTGCAAAAGATAACGGTATTGGTGTTGTAGGTGTTTCAGCTGGAGCTCCAGTTGTACCTTTAAGAGTATTTGGTTGTTCTGGTGGTGCTAGTTCAGCAAATATTTTAGCAGCTATCAATCAAGTAGGAGCAAACGACATTGCAGGAGACGTTGTTAACATGAGTTTAGGTGGGTTTTATGGTTCAAATTGTTCAACAAATTCTCCTTATGCATCTGCATTAACTGGTTTATCAAACGCAGGAACAAGAATCGCATTAGCTGCTGGAAACTCTGCAGATGATGCTACAAGATATAGCCCAGCTTGTGTTAATGCTACTAATATTTACACAGTTGCATCTATGACCTGTTCAAAAGGTTTTTCATCATTCTCAAACTTCAATAGAGCTGCTGTAGATGTAATTGCAACAGGTAGTAGTGTTCAAAGTACATGGCTAAACGGTGGTTATAGAACTATAAGTGGAACTTCAATGGCTTCACCAACTGTAGCTGGAATTTTACATGTTAATAATGGTGCTCCAAGAACAAGTGGAAGTGTATCTTTTAATGGACAAACTTACCCTATTGCTGTTAGATAGTTAATAACAGTTTTAAAAATAATACCGCTTCAACTTTTTGTTGGAGCGGTATTTTTATGTTTATTATGCAACTTAAATGATTTATAGTATATTTACATTTACGAAAAAATTAAAAATGGAAATAAAAAAAGATTTAAAGTTGGCAGTTCTAATTGATGCAGATAATGTTCCTTATACTAATGTAAAAGAAATGTTTGAAGAAATTGCAAAATATGGAACTCCTACTTTTAAAAGAATATATGCCGATTGGACTAAACCAACCGTTTCTGGTTGGAAAAATGTTTTACTTGAAAATGCAATCACACCAATTCAACAATATAGTTATTCCACTGGAAAAAATGCTAGTGATAGTGCTTTAATTATTGATGCCATGGATATTTTATACACTGGAAAAGTAGACGGATTTTGTATTGTTTCAAGTGATTCCGATTTTACCCGATTAGCCACAAGACTTAGAGAAGCTGGCATGACAGTTATAGGAATAGGTGAAAAGAAAACACTAAAACCTTTTATTACTGCTTGTGATAAATTTATATATATTGAAATATTGAAAAAGACGATAACGAAAACCAAAACGAATCATATACTTCTAAAAAAACAACAAAAAACAACACACCAAAACAAAAAACACCATTAAATAAAATAGATCCAAAAATTATTAACCTTTTGCAACTAGCATAGACGATTTAGAAGATGAAAATGGTTGGGCATTTCTAGGTGATTTAGGAAATTTAATCCTAAAA
>JAAURU010000196.1 GCA_012032075.1 Flavobacterium sp. | reverse complement strand
AGACACCACCTATTCCTGTTACTCTTTTCATTTTATTTTCTTTGTTTGTTGTAGTTATTGATTTGAATGCGAAACCTAGAAAAAAAGTGTTTGCAAGTAGTAAGTTATAAAAAATGTTTTTTTCATGGTTAAATAATTTTATTTTTTAATTGATAATGTATTTCATTTTAGAATTTTATAAATAAGTTAAGTAACAATGTTTGAAGGAATAAATTTAGCTTAAACTTTTAAACTATAACTATTTTTAAGAAATAAGTGAATGTTTTATTAAAAAAAATTACTAAAACTAAAAGTAGCTAATGGGATTACATTTTACAAACGGTTTAAAATAAAATTTGTTAAAAATGAGTTCTTTACATGGATTTTTTGGTTAAATAGTACTTTTACCATTTTAACTGCTTTCATTTCTAAATACTAAAATTATTGGTTACAAAAGATTCAAGAAAATTATTTCTTTATATCATAAAATTATATTTTTGTTTAATCAATATATGTTTATATTAAACAAAATGTTTTATTTTTGTAAAAAAATAATACTTAATCTTATTTGAGTTCTCTTTGAATTTGTTTGCTCAACTAAAAATTAAATTTTTTAAATAAAATAAATTTATATGGAAGATAAAAAACAAGATAACATAGTCTATTCTCAAACTGATGGATACAATGCTAATATTTTACCCTATTCTACTAATGTAGGTGCTCCAGCTATTAGAATTGATGATGTAGTTTCATGGAAAAGCAGAGGAATAACTACTGTAAACAAAGAGTTTCAAAATAAATTTAACGAACTCCAATTGCAATATCAACTTTTGATTGAAGAGTTTGAGTGGAATGAATTGGTTTACAATTCTAAATTTTCATTTGAGCCTGTTGTGGGAGAAACTTATCATTATACCGAAATACTGATGGAGTAAATTTCCTTTCTTTAATTAGTCCAGAAGAATGGAATAAGGAACATATTGGCACTTTTAAGTTGAATAGTGACAAAAAATGGATGCATATACCTTAAATTATTGCTAGTGCAAGCGTCAAGTTCGTACCAATTATTATGAAATATAATTTCGTTTGTTGTTAAATAGTTTTGTGTGATTATTGTTGCTGGCAAGAGATTGACGCTCGCAGTAACCAAGGAAATTTTAATGGTTTTAAACTGGTTTTAATTATAAATTCGCTTTACAATGTATAATTCTTTATACTTTAAGAAGTTTATTTTATTAAAATTTTAAACTGATGACTCCAAACTAAATCTTTCAAATCTCTACAGGTAAAAGATATCGTTAAAGTATCTTTTTTATTAGGTGTTTTTACAACTGTAACTTCCCAAATACTTTCTTTCGTTTCACTACCAGCTTTTAACATCTTTAGCTCAGGTGCAGCAACCATCATTTTTTTTGATTAATTTTTTCTGTTTTAATAGTTATTTTCGTTGGTGTATCCCACTTAATATAATTCATTCCATTTTCAATTTCTAACTCAAGTTTTTGATTTTCCCTTTGAAACACAAAACTATTCTCTTGAATACTATTCCAACTGACAATTAAAAAATGATAATACTATAATCAAATAAACTTTTTTTACTCTAAATACATTCCTGTTCATCTTATTGTGGTTTTGTTCAAAATCAATTAACTCATTGCTATATTTCAAATTTTATAAAGCTACTCTAGCATAATGTTATAAAAATGATAATAATTCAATTTAATTTACATTTTACAAATTTAAACCTACTACACGAAACAAGCAAAAGGTATTTGTGTTTTTTTCATACTAATAATTGAATCTTACTTTGTTTTTAAAGTAATGTGTGAGAAAATAAAACCAGCATAACCTCATGTAAGTCTTTCTTTTAAAACAAATTAACCACAACTAAAAAAAGTTTAATTTACAAAATTGTGTGGCATTATATAAGATTTTGATTCCTGTATAAAATGACGAGATTGTGGATTCTTGTTTTGAAAGTAAAAACGTGAAGTATAGCCACGATAGAAGTGGAAATCCTGTCATTGCGTAAGTTATTCTTGTTATTAGATTGCTTCGTTCATCGCAATGACAGATTGTAGCGAATAGCGGGACAGGTTTTCTTCCGAAGTTTTGATTGTGTGCTTCAACAAAAACTCTTTAAAACTGAAAGTATATAAATGGTTGTGCTCCTTCTGAAGCGGTTGCGTAAACCAACCAGAAGATAAAACCTAGAATTATGGCTTGTGCCCAAAAAGGTAGTTTTCCAAATTGCTTTTCGTTGTAAGTTGTAATCTTTTCTGGTAAAAAATGCCAAATGAAACCAAAAGCTAACAATAAAAATACATTTTTATAACCTAAAATGATGGTTTGCCATTTTATAATACTGAATTCTAAGTTGCTTATGTTTTCTACTATTTGGAAAGCGGTTGTGAAATCTTTGGCTCTAAAAAACAACCAACAAAAGACTACAAAATGAAAAGTCAATAGTATTTTTATTGTTTTAAAGAAGACGTTTTTGGTAACTTGATTCTGGTTTGAAAGAAACGTTCTACTACTAAAGCTAAACCGTGTAAAACGCCCCAAAAGACAAATTTCCAGTTAGCTCCATGCCATAAACCTCCTAAAAGCATGGTCATGAATAAATTGAAATAGGTTCTTATTCTTCCTTTTCGATTTCCACCCATAGAGATGTATAAATAATCGCGTAACCAAGTGGATAAGGAAATGTGCCATCTTCTCCAAAACTCAGTTATGGAAGCTGATTGGTATGGTGTTGAGAAATTAGGTGGCAATGTGAATCCCATTAGTAAGGCTAAACCAATTGCCATATCAGAATACCCTGAGAAATCGCAATAGATTTGAATCGCATACCCATAAGAAGCCATTAAGTTTTCAAACGCTGAATAACTGTTAGGAGCATCGAAAACGCGATCTACAAAATTAGAAGAAATATAATCGGAAATGACTGCTTTTTTGATTAATCCTCCTATTATTAAGAATAAAGCTTTATTAAAATCTTCTTTAGTAAGGTTTAACTTTTGATACATTTGCGGAATAAAATCGCTTGCTCTAACTATTGGTCCTGCCACTAATTGTGGAAAGAAAGAAACGAAAAACAAGAAATCTACAAAGCTTTTTGTAGGTTCTAATTCTTTACGATAAATATCTATAGTGTAACTTAATGTTTGAAAGGTGTAAAAAGAAATTCCAACGGGTAAAATTATGTTTTCCAATGCAATGTGTCCATCAACAACAATATTAAAATTTTCAATAAAGAAATTAGTGTATTTAAAATAAACCAACAACCCTAAATTGACAATTAAACTAACAATTAAGTAAAATTTTCGGTAAAACTGTTGGGTTTCTTCATAAATGAGTCGCGATAAACTAAAATCTACTACTGATGAAAAGATTAATAACCAAAAGTAAACTCCACTTGATTTATAGTAAAAAAATAAAGAAAATAAGACTACATAAGCAATTCTAAAATAGTGTGTTTTTCGGCTTAATATGTATATAAAATAAAAGACGATAAATAAACCAAGAAATAAACCACTATTAAAAAGCAATGGAGCTTTTGGATTATAAACAAACCAGTTTTGATTGTCTCCAAATTAATCTCTCCAAAAATATTTTGCATAAGAGCCAATATAAAAAATAATGCTTTCACTTTATTTAAGGGCTTTAAATTGTTCGTAACTAATCATTAAAGCATCAAAAAATAGTTGTCCTTGCAAGTCATAACCTGCTTTTGAATAATGCACTTTATCTTTTGACATTAAACCTCTTTTATAATTATCATTGACAGCAAAAAGTCCACCAAGTGCTTGAAACATATCCCAAATAGCTACTTTATTTGCTACAGCGGTTTCAATTAACTTTTTGGAATAATCAGCTACAAAAGTATTAGGATATTTTCTGCCAAATAAAGATGGAGGTGGAGTTGTTAATAAAATTTCAATTCCAGGATTTATATTTCTAATGTTTTGTAACATTTGTTGTAATTCTTGAAAATAAACCTCAGTTGTTTTTTTGTCGAAACTTTCATTGGTACCCAAAGAAATAACTACAAATTCAACTTCTAATGCTTTTAATTGTTCAAAAAATAGTGGAAAACGATTGTAGTCACAAGCTTTTGCTCCATTTACTCCAATAGCACTATAAACTACTCCTGATTGATTGTTTTCCAATATTAATCCGTTTAAAGCATAAATAGCAGTAGTTGTATCATTTGGCACTAAATAAATAGTTTCAATAGGTTCTTTACTGTAATAATTTTGGGAAACTAAATCTTGAGATAAAGTAAGTGGAATGAATTCGGTTTTACTTATTTTTTTGATTCAGTTTCATTTGTTGGAATTTTTAAAGTTTTTCCAGCAATAATAGCATTGGAACGCAACTTATTAGCATTTTTGATTTCGTTGATGCTAACATTATATTTATCGGCAATTCCAGATAAAGATTCACCTGATTTTATTTTATGCACTATATTTTTTGGAAAAGCAGTTTCCATTATAATTTCTTTTGAAGTAATTGCCAAATCAAAAAGAAATTGATTTTTTGGTTGGACCAACTTTATCGTATTAAAAAGATAATTTTTATCTCTTACCGAAATTTGAATTGCAAAATCTTTGTCTTTTGTAGTTAAACCAATGCCACTTAAACCAACAGCTTGTGTGGAATCTTTATATATGTTTCGGTAAGCTTCTAAAGAAGCATTTGACGTGTATTTTATGAAATAATTACCATTGGTTTTAGCCAAATTATACGGAAATGAAAAACCTAAACCTCCATTTCCTAGTTTATTTGCAATAAACTTCTTATTTTCCTGTGAATAGATCGGCTTGAATATGTGAATCTCCTATGTGAACGGCTCTTAGTTTACAATCTTTTTTTTGTTCCAATTGGAGCATTCTACCATAAAATTTTTGAATCGCACTTGGATTAATAATTTCATTTTTAAAAATACCCACAGAATCAACCATTACAGTATCTATTGCAACTTCATCGACTTGTGCCAAAAGAAATTGGCAAGCAAAAATGATTAAAAAACTTAATTTATTGCGCATATATACTGTCTCCTTTTTTATAAATACTGTCTTTTTTTACAACTGGTTTTCTTTTAACTCGGAGTTTTTTGTATTTCAAATACCCATCATTTAATTGCGTGTACAATAATTTTGCCACTTCACTTGCTCCTCTAAAATTGAAATGTGTGTAATCTTTATTGGCTTTAGCAGGAGTTTCATCAGCCCATTTTACTATACTTCCATCTCCACCCATTAACGAATATAAATTGACATAACCTGCTTCAGTTGCAATCGCATATTTTTTCTGAGCAATTGTTAATGGAACAACAGCCGAATCGGTTTTCATTTCCAAGTCATATTTTGTGGCTTTATCAGCAGTTGAAACTACTAAAATGGTAACTCCAGGAAAACAATCTTTTAAATGAGCTACTACTTTTTTCATTCGGCTTTCGTACCAAGAATAATCCAATGAACCATAATTTAAAACATTAGTTCCATAATGCAAGATAATTAAATCATAACCTAATTCTTTTTGAAAATCATGCATCATTCCGTTTGAAAAAATAGATAAAGGTAAACCCGAATTACCTCTACTTGAAAAATTATCGACATGAACTCCTACTCCATCATCAAAATTAAAACCATAAAATGGAATACTATCGGCATTTTTAAAATATAATTTTAGCGAAGATAAATTCTCAGAAATTTTCAATGTATTCAATCTTTGCGAAGGATTTAATTTTTGATAAATTGTATCTTCATTTACTACTTGATATACTTTTCCGTTTTTATTAGTTGAACTTCCATAAAATAAGGTTGGTTTATCTAAAGAAGTAGCAAAAAGAGTCTTATTTGCTTTGTAACGAACCCATGCATCATGAAGGGTATCATTAGCATAAAATACATGACCATTAACTCCAAAAGGATTATTTGGTTTTTTACTTTTAAATAAGATTGCGTTTTCCAATTTGGGGAAAATTCATGTACTAATGAAATTCTTGAATTTGCAGATTCTGAAGTGATATTAACAAAACCAACACCTTTTCCACCAAAATTTTTGTTGGTAAAACGTTCTAAAATCTTTTACAATTAAATCTCCATCGGTCATGGAATCTCCAAAATAAGCAATGCGAACATTTCCTTTTTTTGAGTTTTCCAATTGAAATAACTTCTCGTAAAAAGGAATTAAATACTGAAATCCTTTATAATCATCGAATTTTTCAGAAGGGAAAACAACACCTTCAATAGACTTAAAATAGATGTTTTTTTGTCTAATTATACTGTCTTTTCCAATAACCGTATCTTTTGCTTCTGAAACAGCTTCCAAAAGCAAACTATCGATTACTACATTTTTAGTTTCAGTTGTTGCAACAGGAAATAACTTTTTAGGAAGAATTTCTTTGAAAGCCAAAAAAGCTACAGATGCAATCAATAAAGCAATAAAAGTTTTAAAAAAAAACGATGTTGGTTTCAATTTCTACTTGTATAAAATTACATTCTTTCAGGAACTTGAATTCCTAACAATTGGAAAGCGTTTTTAATAGTGTTTCCAACTGTTTTTGATAATTGTACTCTAAAGGCTTTTTTCTCCAAATCTTGCTCTGGTAAAATAGGCACATTTTGATAAAAGGAATTAAATTCTTTTACTAATTCGTAAGTATAATTAGCCACCAAAGCCGGACTGTGATTTCAGCAGCACTTTGAATCACATCTGGAAATTGTTGTACTTGCTTGATTAATTCTTTTTCTTTATCCAAAATAGACACTTCGACAGTGCTCAGTGTGACAGCAGTGTAATCAAAATCGGCTTTTCTTAGAATCGATTGAATACGAGCATACGTATATTGAATAAATGGCCCTGTGTTTCCGTTAAAATCTACTGATTCTTCTGGGTTGAATAGCATTTGTTTCTTTGGGTCAACCTTTAACATATAATATTTTAATGCACCAAGTCCAATTATTTTATACAACTGCTGATTTTCTTCGTCAGTTATAACCGTCTAATTTACCTAATTCTTCTGAAATCTTTTGA
>JAAURU010000195.1 GCA_012032075.1 Flavobacterium sp. | reverse complement strand
CTAAATCAAATTTTAGTCAATTGTTGTCTTTTATTAATTTTAACATGGTTTTTTAGAGTCTTTCGTAAATTGGTCAAAACCTAAAACAGTTGCTTCAACAATATAACCTCCTTTATTGGCAATTTTTAAAGAAAGTAAATTATTTTTAATTTCTGTATATTCTTCTTTAGCCGAAGGCAGTGTTGCTGAATAACCAAAAGAACCCAACGCTGCTTTTGCCTGTTCTTGAGAAATAGAATCTGGAGTAACTTGAGCTGTTTCAACTACTTTTTCAGGAGTTTTTGCTTTTTCTTCAAGTTCTTTCTTAGCTTGTTCTATTTTTCCTTTTCTTTTAACTCTTCAGGTGTTGGTTGATTTGAATACATCATCCACATTAACAGCCCTGATATCAATACAAATCCTATAATTGATTTAAAATCAAATTTCTTTTCTTCCATTTTAATTATTTAGTCAATTGGCAATAACCAACTACAATGTTTATTATTTTTTATTTTTATGTACTACAGTTGCTTTTACAAAACTCACAAAAAGTGGGTGGGGATTTAAGACTGTACTTTTATATTCTGGATGATATTGAACACCTATAAAAAAAGGATGCTTTTCAATTTCTATAACTTCCACTAAACCAGTATCTGGATTAATTCCTGAAGCCTTTAAACCCGCTTTTTCTAGTTCATCAACATACTTACTATTAAACTCATAACGATGACGATGACGTTCCATTATTTCTGTTTTACCATAAATTTTGCTTGCCAACGAACCTTCTTTTAAACTACATTTCCATGCTCCTAAACGCATAGTTCCACCCATATTCTCCACATCTTTTTGCTCTTCCATTAAATTAATAACAGGATGTGTAGATTTTTCATTCATTTCAGATGAATTTGCATCTTTATAACATAATACATTACGAGCAAATTCTATAACTGCCATTTGCATTCCCAAACAAATTCCTAAAAAAGGAATATTATTTTCACGCGCATAACGAACAGTATCAATTTTTCCTTCAATACCTCTATTACCAAATCCAGGAGCAACTAATATGCCATCTAATCCATTTAGGTGACTTTCTGCCGTTTTGACATCTAAATGCTCTGAATGTATCGAGATGACATTTACTTTTGTTTCATTTGCAGCTCCAGCATGAATAAATGCCTCTAATATTGATTTATAAGAATCTTGCAATTCTACATATTTCCAACTAATCCAATTCTTACTTCATGCTTTGGATTTTTATGTCTTTGTAAGAATTCGTTCCATTGTTTTAAATCGGGACTGTTTTTTTCTGGTAAACCTAATTTTTTTAAAGTTACAGTATCTAAACCTTCTTCCAACATTAAATTAGGAACGTCATAAATCGTTGAAGCATCAATGGATTGAATAACTGCTTCTTTTTTAACATTACAAAACAAAGCTAGTTTTTGACGCAAATCGTCTGACAACTCATGTTCTGTTCTACAAACTAAAATATCAGCTTTAATACCGCTTTCCATTAAGGTTTTCACAGAATGCTGAGTAGGTTTTGTTTTCAATTCACCAGCTGCAGCCAAAAATGGCACTAAAGTTAAATGAATACAAATTCCGTTTTGATCACCTAATTCCCACAACAATTGACGAACAGACTCAATATAAGGTAACGATTCAATATCACCTACTGTTCCACCTATTTCTGTAATCACTATGTCAAACTTACCATCTTGACCTAATAATTGCATTCTTTCTTTTATCTCATTTGTAATGTGAGGTACCACTTGAACCGTTTTTCCTAAAAACTCTCCTCTTCTTTCTTTTTCTATTACTGATAAGTAAACTCTTCCTGTTGTTACATTATTAGCTTGAGAAGTAGGAACGTTTAAAAAACGCTCGTAATGACCTAAATCTAAATCGGTTTCTGCACCATCATCTGTTACATAACATTCTCCGTGTTCATAAGGATTTAATGTACCTGGATCGACATTAATGTAAGGATCAAATTTTTGAATAGTGGTTCGATATCCTCTTGCTTGTAGCAATTTTGCTAGAGAAGCTGCTATAATTCCTTTTCCTAAGGAAGAAGTAACACCTCCAGTAACAAAAATATACTTCGTTTGATTCATTGTGTTGTGGTTTGTTGTAGTTGTTTCAAAAACTTGGCAAAAATACAATTAAATTTATGAATTAGACAATTTAAGAATATGAAAAGTTTCTTTTATTTAATACTAACGAGTGTTAAAATTTAACTTTTTTTTATATATTTGATAGATAAACATTTAAAACTATTAAATATGGAAGTTTCAAAGTTAAACAGGTTTTTAGGTTATTTTATTGATGCGATTGTATCGTATATTATTCCTGCAATTTTAGGTTTTTTAGCAGGTGCATTAGATATGCTTTGGTTAATTTCTCTGAGTTATATCTTTTTTAATCGCATATTTTACTACTTAGAGATGCTCTATTCGGAGGACAAAGTATTGGCAAAAAAGTAATGAAATACAAAGCGGTTAAAGAAGATGGCTCTTCATTAGAAGGAGACTATATGGCAAGTATTATGAGAAACATTACTTTATTTATTCCTTTACTAGATGCAATTTTAGTTATAATAGATAAACCAAGATTAGGTGATAATATTGCAAAAACAAAAGTAGTAAACGTATAAAACTACACCTTCTACAAATACACTAAAGCTCCATTTTTGTGGGGCTTTATTTTTTGGAAAATTTCTTTTAATATTTCTTACTAGTTCTTCTAAACCGTTTAGTTTTAATTCGTAAACCAATTGTAATTGTTCTCCTAGTTGTCCTTTTGGGAAGCCTTTATTACTATACCAAACTACATAATATTCAGGTAAATCGATTAAGTACCAATCTTTGTATTTACCAAATGGCATTTTTGTGTGTGCTAATTTTATGAGTTGGTCTTGATTGTTCAATTGTGGTTTAATTTTTAGTAATTGTAAAGCTAATTTCTGCTGAAAAAAACTCTTGAAATTGAGTCCCGATTACTTCGTTAGTTCTCTTTGCTCGTGTGTAGTGGTATGCTGTAATTGTGTTGTAAAAGTAATTACAGATAAAGCGAATAGCGGGAAAACTTGTGAACTGAAAGCATATTTTGTGCTCCTTATTAATCTACACCTTCTTTTGAGAGCCTCTCTTCTTTTTGTTTTGCAATTCGCTCTCTCCATGTAGCAGCTAACTTTGTTAAATCGATTGGTTTAACAGCTGGTTGATTTTCTAAATGACCTTGACGAAATGCAGTAACTAAAATGCTTTCTATGTGAAAATCTTCTAATCTATCATAAGGTTTGTATTCTTCTTTGATATTGATATCAAAAAGTTTTGCTGTATTGTTTGACCAAAAGGCTTTCCAACCGCTTTTATAATCTTTTATTAAGTTAAAGGTTGTTTCACCTGTTTGTCTATAGATTAGTTTTACCAAAATTTGTCCGTCTTTTCTAGACATTTTTTTTAGTTTTGGTTCAAATTCTTCTTGAAGGTAATTTTCTACAATTTTGAAGTATTTTTTCTTTTCTTTATTGGTTTTCAATTTTGCCATTGTAGTATTGATTTGTATCAATTTTTCGGCAGTTAGTTTTGCATAAGGATAGGTTTTATAAACTCTTCTCTTAAGTATTAGCAACTTTTTTCTTTCTTCATCTACAGCAGAAACTCCATCTTTTGAAACCACAATTTCTTTTAATTCTATTGAATATAAAACAGATGAATCTTGCTCAGTAGCAGGAATAGTGTCTAGTTCTTGTGCATTCAAGAATGAACATAAATAGAAAAGTATGTAAGAAAAATGTTT
The DNA here is from genome assembly GCA_012032075.1 of Flavobacterium sp. Classification (GTDB taxonomy): domain Bacteria; phylum Bacteroidota; class Bacteroidia; order Flavobacteriales; family Flavobacteriaceae; genus Flavobacterium. The sequence continues at coordinate 3,250 of JAAURU010000195.1, read as the reverse complement.
TTTCATTGTTTAAAATTATATCCAAAAATAAATAAATAATGGATAAGTATTGTTGCATTTTTATAATTTAGCAAAAAATTAAATATTTATGAGTTCAAAATCGATATTAAAGAATACTTCCTTAACCTTTTTAGAAAATTATTTGAATAATCCATCTCCTACTGGTCATGAAGCTGAAGGTCAAAAAATTTGGATGGAATATCTAAAACCTTATGTTGATACTTTTATTACTGATATTTATGGTTCTGCTGTGGGCGTTATTAATCCAGAAGCTAAATATAAAGTTGTTATTGAAGGTCATAGCGATGAAATTTCTTGGTATGTAAATTATATTACTGATGATGGTTTCATTTATGTAATTAGAAATGGAGGAAGTGATCATATGATTGCTCCTTCAAAAAGAGTTCACATTCATACTAAAAACGGCATTGTAAAGGGCGTTTTTGGTTGGCCAGCTATTCATACACGAAATAGAGACAAAGAAGAACCAGCAAAAATTAGCAATATTTTTATAGATTGTGGTTGTGAAACTAAAGAACAAGTTGAAAATCTTGGCATACATGTGGGTTGTGTTATTACTTATCCTGATGCTTTTGAAGTTTTGAATGAAAATAAATTTATTTGTAGAGCTATTGATAATCGCATGGGTGGTTTTATGATTGCTGAAGTTGCTCGTTTATTAAAAGAAAATAAGAAAAAATTACCTTTTGGATTATACATAGTAAATTCTGTTCAAGAAGAAATAGGTTTACGTGGTGCTGAAATGATTACGCAAACTATTAAACCAAACGTTGCCATTGTAACCGATGTTTGTCATGACACATCTACTCCTATGATTGACAAAAAAATTGAAGGAGATTTAAAAATGGGTAAAGGTCCTGTTATTGCTTATGCTCCTGCTACTCAAAATAATTTAAGAGAAATGATTGTTGATACTGCTAGTGCCAATAAAATTCCTTTTCAAAGACATGCCACATCACGTGTAACTGGAACTGATACTGATGCTTTTGCTTACAGCAATGGTGGTGTTGCTTCTGCATTAATTTCTTTACCTTTACGATACATGCATACTACAGTAGAAATGGTGCATAGAGAAGATGTGGAAAATGTTATTAAATTAATCTATGAAACTTTATTAAAAATTGAGAATAATCACGATTTCTCTTATTTTAAAAATAAAAAATTATGTCCTCTCACCATATCGTTCGTGATGATCAAGAACCCGCATTAATTATTGCAAATGGTGCAGCTTGTAGCCAAGAATTATTAGGACAATTACTAGAATGGTCTCCATTAGTAATTGTCCTAGATTCAGCTATTGAGCGTGTTTTAGAACTGGGCATTAAAATTGATGTGCTTTTAGGTGATTTTGACAGAGGTTTTGATGCTAATTATTATAAAGAAAGTCAGTACCCAATTGAAATTGTATATACTCCAAATCAAGACAAAACCGATTTAGAAAAGGCTTTTGATTATTTAATTGATCGAGGAATTCCTGCTGTAAATGTTATTTGGGCAACTGGAAAAAGAGCTGATCATACGATTACTAATATCACTAATATCGTTCGTTTTCGTAAACAATTAAAAATTGTAATACTTGATGACCATTCGAAAATATATCTTTTACCTAATAAATTTGAAAAATGGTATATTAAAGACACTCCTATTTCTTTAATTCCTGTAGGAAAAGTTACAGGAATTAGTTCTAAAAACTTATTTTATACCTTAGAAAAAGATTCTCTAGAAATTGGTTTTAGAACTGGAAGTAGTAATCACGTTACAGAAGATGGAATTGTTACTATTACACACGAATCTGGTGATTTATTATTGATGGAGTGTTGGGATTAAAATGACAATTGGCTTTTAAACTCTATATTTGTAATATCATTTTCGTCTAGCGAATATCTATACATTCCGTTTTGACCAATTGCATATAAATCATTATCATTTATAATTACATCAAAACATAATTTATCAATACTATTGACTAATATTGGCTCTTGAGGTGAAGAAACATCAAAAACTTTTATAACATCATCACATATAAAAAGGTAATTATTATACAATCCTAAACCTTTTGGAAATGTCAAATTTCTGGAATGAATTAATACTGGATTTGTAGGTATTGAAGTATCATAAACCTCCAATACATTAATATTATTCCCACAAATAGTATTAGAATGCAAAGTAACGAAAGAATGCACTCCATTAGATATAACAGGGTCACAAGCAGTAAAATGTTGCACATTAGATAAAAAAGTAGGATTTTCTGGTTCTGATATATCATAGATAAACATTCCATTCCTAGAACCAATGTATAATTTATCTTCAAAAGAAAACAATGTTTCAATATTAAAGCCTACAGAAATATCATTAACTTTAACAGGTTGTTGTTCGTTAATTAGAGAAAAAACATTTAGCGTATTATTATCGACAGTGTACAAATAGTTATTCTTTAATGCAAAAATAGCTAATGAGCCTCCTTTCCCATCAGTATTACTAGCGCTATCTGAATCACTATCGCAACTAATTAAAATTAAAGAGATAAGTAATAGTATATAAGTACACTTTTTCATGTTTGATTTTTTATATAGTAAATTCATTTTCTATGTATTAATTTTCAACCCAATTAACAATTATTTCATTATTTGCAACTGAAGAAGAAAAACCTTCGGGAGATATTTTTTGAGGAAAAACATTTCTATTCCTGTTAGTAACTTCTATAGTGTTATTTTCATCATTATACTTTAATGTTAATAAATCTACTGCTTGATTAATATATAATGTGTTATTCCTTAAAGCTATATCAGTAGCTCCTACTGTTTTTATGTAAGCAATTGGAATAGGGTTTGAAGGATTTGAATAATTAAAAACATGAAAACCTTCATTAACCTCATTTATAAACAAATAGTCTTGTTGAATATAAATTTTTCCAGAGTTAACTATATTTTTTGGAGGTAATAATGCTACAGAGGTTTCAAAATCAGTTCTATCCATTATAACAGGGACAAAATTATTAGATTGAGGAAACACATCATCTTGATTTCCATACCAACCAAAACAACTAACTAAAAATAATGATATGGATGCTAAAATAAATTTATACCTACTTTCTTTATACTGTACTGTTTTATAAAATTCATCTTTTATTGTTTTAATATAAGATGTCAATTATTAAATAAGGTTGCTTGAAATTAAAAAAATATTTTTTTAATGGTTTAGAAAGTAAGTCCATTTGGAGTTTTGGTTT
>JAAURU010000194.1 GCA_012032075.1 Flavobacterium sp. | reverse complement strand
TCCATTGAAATGATCTCAGAAGAAAACACCCATTAAGGCATGATTAAAATAGTCTTGATGAAATAAAGAAAGCAACTTTTACTGGTTGCTTTTTTTGTTTTATGAGGTGAAAGATTAGCTGCCGCTATGCATACAGGCGTCTACCAGCTGAATCGCTTCTTTTGCTTCTTTTGCATCATGCACCCTGATAATATCAGCTCCATTCGTCAGGCCAATGGTATTTAAAACAGTAGTTCCATTTAAAGCTTCATTTGCAGTACTATCTAACAATTTATAAATCATCGATTTTCTTGAAATCCCAACTAAAATAGGTACTTCCAAAATAGAAAAATAATCCAACTTCTGCATCACTTCATAATTTTGTTCTAAAGTTTTAGCAAAACCAAATCCAGGATCAACAATAATATCATTGAGTCCGAAACTTCTCGCTACTTGAATACGTTCTGAAAAATAATACATCATTTCCTTCACTATATCTTCATATTTTGCTAACGATTGCATTGTTTGTGGAGTTCCTTTCATGTGCATCATAATATAAGGAACTTGCAATTGGGCAACCGTTTCTATCATCATTTCATCCAATAAACCTGCCGAAATATCGTTCACAATAGCAACACCATTTTCCACAGCTTTTTTAGCAATGGTACTTCTAAATGTATCTACTGAAAGTATTGCCTCTGGAAATTTGGTTAAAACCAATGCTACTACCGGAAGCAAACGACTTAACTCTACTTCTTCAGAAACAAATTCGGCTCCTGGTTTTGAGGAATACGCTCCAATATCAATAAAAGTAGCTCCATCAACTAACATTTTTTCAACCTGATTCAAAATCCCAACTTCATCCTTGTATTTTCCACCATCATAAAAAGAATCAGGAGTAATGTTTAAAATCCCCATCACTTTGGGAACACTCAAATCAATTAAATTTCCTTTACAGTTTATTGTCATAAAAGAGTTTAGAGTTTATTGTTGGTAGTTTATAACTAAAATCGAAAAATCTTTGTACTTAATACTTCAATCTTAATACTATATTCTTTATTTTTGAACAAATTTCATACAAATATACCGAATAAATGAAGAATACTTCACAACAATATGATGCTATAATCAAGATTTGTCGCGATTTGTTTACCAAAAAACAAAAGACTATGGAACAGCGTGGAGAATCTTACGTTTGCCTTCTTTAACTGACCAAATTTTTATTAAAGCGCAACGCATACGTAGTTTACAAGAAAATGAAGTTCGTAAAGTAGATGAAGATGAAACTTCCGAATTCATTGGAATCATTAATTATTGTATCATGGCTTTGGTACAAATTGATAAAGGTATTGCTTCTCAACCCGATTTGAATTATGAGGAAGCTGTAAAATTGTACGATGAAAAGATTACTTTGACCAAAAAATTAATGGAAGATAAAAACCATGATTATGGAGAAGCTTGGAGAGATATGCGAGTGAGTAGTCTAACCGATTTAATCTTACAAAAACTTCTTCGTGTAAAACAAATAGAAGACAACAAAGGAAAAACATTAGTTTCAGAAGGAATTGATGCGAATTATCAAGACATGATTAACTATGCCGTTTTTGCGCTAATTCATTTAGGTAAAGCTGATTAGAAAGAGTATTTAGATTGAAGTATTAAGACTGAAGTATTAAGTATTAAGATTTTTAAAATAGCTACTTAAACAACATTAAACTCTTAAACAAAATTAAACTCTTAAACATTTAAACAATATTAAACTAATAATTAAAAAATGAACTTTAGAAATATAATTACACAAATAGCAAGAATTTTCGTTGGTATTTTATTCATTATTTCAGGATTAATAAAATTGAATGATCCTCTTGGGTTTTCTTATAAATTAGAAGAATATTTTGGTGCTAATGTTTTAGACATGGAGTTTCTAATTCCTTATGCTTTAATCCTTGCTTGTTTTGTAGTAATTTTTGAAGTCGTTTTAGGAGTCATGTTGCTCATTGGTTTAAACCAAGTTTACAATTTGGAGTTTACTCATCATGATTGTTTTCTTTACTTTTTTAACTTTCTATTCTTGGTATTTTGATAAAGTAAAGGACTGTGGTTGTTTTGGAGATGCTTTAAAACTAACCCCTTTTGAATCATTTATTAAAGATTTAATTCTTCTAGGTCTAATTATAATTTTATTCTTTAATCAAAAATTTATTAAACCACTTTTAGGAAAAACAGCTATAAACTTAACCGTTTTTGCCACGTATTCCCTTTGTTTATTTATGGCTTATTACGTTTTACAACATTTACCTTTAAAAGATTTTAGAGCCTATAAGGTTGGAACCAATATAAGACAAGGAATGGAAACACCTAAAGGAGCTCAAAAAAGTGAATATGAGATGGTATTTATTTATAAAGTAAATGGTGTTGATACCGAAATTTCGTATGCTGATGTTATGGCTGATAAAATTCCAAAAGGAGCCGAATTTGTTGACCGAAAAGACAAACTAATCAAACAAGGTTATGTACCTCCTATTCATGATTTTGCAATTGAAAAAGATGGTTCAGATTATATTGATAGTGTGTTAGATGAACCAAAAGCAATACTCTTAATTTCTTATGATTTGAATAAATCCAAAGAAAAAGGAATGGAAAAACTAGAAGCTTTACATAAAAAAGCAACAGAAAAAGGCTATTTGGTTATTGGAATGACGGCTTCAGATGCTGAAACTATAGCGCTTTATAAAAAGAAATTCGGACTAACATTTGACTATTATTTTTGTGATCCAACAACACTAAAAACAATCGAAAGAGCCAATCCAAGTATAGTTGTTTTAGAAAAAGGAACTATCGTTCAAAAAGTACATTTTAATGATATTGATGAGGTCGATTTAAAATAGAAATCATTGTCACGCTGAGCTTGTCGAAGCGCATTTTTTGTGCAAAACTGTCTTAGACAAGCTCATACTGACAAATTAAGATTAGATTAATTAACAAAACAATTCAAATACGTTAGCCAAATAACAAAACACGTTATTTTATCTTTTTATATAGAAAAATAAAAAACAGAAAATGTATTTTTGAAAAATAATATTGAAAATGAAAAAAATAAATCACACTTATAATCATTGCTTTTTCCATATCTTCTTGTTCCAATGCTCAAGATACCGAATTTAAAAAAGAAGCTTTAGAAAATGTAATGACAACTACAGAAAATACGTCAATTACTTTCAAAGAAATTTTAGAAAAATATAAAGGGCAAACTGTTGTTCTAGATGTTTGGGCATCTTGGTGTGGAGATTGTATAAAAGGTATGCCAAAAGTAAAAGCGCTACAAGAACAATTTCCAGATGCAACTTACCTCTTTATCTCAATGGATAAAAAATATGAAGCTTGGCTAAAAGGAATTGCAAAATACAAAGTAAAAGGAGAACATTATCTTACTTCAGATGGTATGAAAGGAGTCTTTGGAAAATCTATAAAACTAGATTGGATTCCAAGATATATGGTAATTGACAAAGATGGCAAAATAGCTTTATTCAAAGTAATTGAGGCCGATGATGATAAGTTAATAGAATAGTAAAGAAGTTGAAGCTGGAAGTTAGATGATGGAAGATGGAAGATGGAAGATGGATCAAGGATGAAGGAAGATGGAAGATGGATGAAGGAAGCTGGAACCTGAATGATAGAAGTTTTCTTCAATTTATAAACTCTTAAACTTTCTAAACCTAAAACTTGAAACTTGAAACTTGAAACAAAAATAAAAACAAATAAAAATGAGAAAAAACATTGTCGCTGGAAACTGGAAAATGAACAAAACCAATAGCGAAACCATTACTTTATTAGATGAAATTTTAGCTAAAAAACCAAATACTGCTACTGAAATTATCGTATCACCAACCTTTGTAAACCTAAAAACAGCTGTTGACAAAGTTGCTGGAAAAGGAATTACAGTTGCAGCTCAAAATATGCATCAAGCTGAAGGTGGAGCGTTTACTGGAGAAATTGCAGCTTCAATGTTAACTGATATAGGTGTAAAAACAATAATTCTAGGGCATAGTGAAAGAAGAGCATATTTTCATGAAACCGATGCTTTATTAGCTAATAAAGTTGATACTGCTTTAAAACACGAAATGAGAATCATTTTTTGTTTCGGAGAAGAATTAAAAGACCGTCAAGCAGACAATCATTTTAATGTGGTAGAGTACCAATTAAGAGATGGGTTATTTCATTTACAAAAAAGCGATTGGTCAAAAATTGTTTTGGCATACGAACCTGTTTGGGCAATTGGAACTGGAGAAACCGCTTCACCAGAACAAGCACAAGAAATGCATTTATTCATCAGAAACCTTGTTACAAAAGTGTACGGTCATGAAATTGCAGATGAATTGACTATCCTTTACGGAGGAAGTGTAAAACCAGACAACGCAAAAGAAATTTTCTCAAAACCAGATGTTGATGGTGGTCTAATAGGTGGTGCATCTTTAAAAGCAGGAGATTTCCTAGATATCGTTAACGGATTTTAATTTTTTTAAATTAATACATATTAGAAACCCTCAAGATTACTAATTTTGAGGGTTTTTGTTTATTTTTATAGAGTTATTTAATGATTAATCACAACTACACAATTGAAAATCAAATTACTCATATTTCTTCTTTTTAGTTATCATATAGTTTTTGCAAATATGGCTCAACCTTGGGCAGATGGTTCAATACATTCAACCTTATTTTCATCAAAAAAATGTCATGTAAAAAATGAGAAACTTCTAATTAAATTACTTCATGATGATTATGAATACTATGCAAATTATAAGATTAAATACACTATTTATAGTGATGATGAAGCAACCATTCCATTACTTTTCTTAGGCATTGGATTAAAAGAAAGAAAAATAATAAAAATAAATAATCAAATAACAAAAATTATTAATCTTGATACAGATGTTGAAAATTTTCCTTTTTTAAGAGATATAGATACTATAACAGAAGTAAAATATGTAGCAAATGATACTTTAAAAGTAAAAAGAGAAGATTTAATTTTTTTTGAAGCCAAATTGAAGAAAGGTTTAAACACAATATATGTTGAATACGATGGGAATTTAGAATATAACACTTATGGTTTTTTAAGAAATTACAAACTTAATTATTCACTATATCCATCAAAATTCTGGACTTCTTTCGGTCCAATTGAGGTTAGCTTAGACTTAGGTAATGAGTTAGAAATAAAAAGTAATAATATTGGTAATCCAAAACTCTCAAACAACCTTGCTAAATGGACAATAAATTCAATTGAAAAGATACTTTAGAAATAAGAATGGGAAGAAAAATAACTACTCTTTCAAAAGTATTACTGTTTTTGAACCAATTGGTATTTCATTTATTCTATATATTCCCTTATTTTATATTCAAATAAGATTAATAAAATCCTATTATTCAAATAATTTAGATAAACTTAAATATATAATGATATTATTGTCAGGTTTGTTTTTTCCTATACTTTTTTATGTAATTTACTTTAATTCTTATAATCTAATTGATTACAGTCTAGATCAAAAAAATTCACGACATGGGTATATTTTCTTTTTTGCGTTTACATTTCCTTTTTTTATGACCTTAAATGGACTAATAATGTGGTTGATTAGTAAAAGAATTCATAAAAAATTAATAGCTTAATAACTAATGAAAAAAACAATAAAATTTTTTCTTATTGTAATTATTATTATTGATTTAGGAATATGGATGTTATTCTTGAGTTCTAGTCATAATGTTCCTTCAGCTACACATTTTATTTTTTATAATAATTCTCTTTTTTTTTATTGTTTTTGCTTTTATTAACAAAACTGAATTCAAAGAAATAAAATAATAGTTAAATGCCAGAAAACGATAATATAATTCAAGCCCAAGAATCAGATTATTTATATGTTCAAACTTCTCAATTAGTAAATGCTGGAAAAGGTTTATTTACAGCCATTCCAATATACAAAGATGAAATTATTGCTTATTATGGAGGAGAAATACTTTCAGAAAAAGAAGTCAAGAAAAGAATGATTGCCAATAAAGATCAATATTTCATTAACCTTTTAGATGGAACTACATTAGATAGTATAGATTCAAATTGCTTTGCAAAGTATGCCAACGATGCCAAAGGATTAATGTTAACTAATTTCAAAAATAATGCAAACATTTCTTTAGATGATTCTCAAAAGGTTTGTCTAATAGCTTCAAAAAATATAAAAACTGGTGAAGAAATATTATGTAGTTATGGAAAGAAATATTGGAAAAAATATAAGAATTAATAGTTTATCTTAATATTAATTTAGTTGGCTATGGTCTAAAAATATATTTATTTACCACATAGATTTCATATAGATTATTTGAATTACATAGCGGTTTTATAGAAATTTTACATTTTACACATAGCATTTTGACTATGTAAACTTATGTAGAGCAAAGCGACTTTACACAAAATAGTTGACATTTTCTTTCTATGTGATTTAGATATAATAATTAGACCAAAGCCATTTAGCGCTATTTCATATTAAAAACTTTCACATAAAAAAATCTTCAAAACTTGACAATTTTGAAGATTTTTATTAGGATTATGTAGCTATTATATTGAAATACTTTTCTTAAGTAATTTACCAGTATTAATTACATAAATATTATTTTTATAAAAATTAACTACCGATATTAAGTTCGTTTCAATGTAAAATAATTTCCAAGTTATACCTCCATCATTAGTGTAGAGATTCCCACCTTTACTAGTAATTATAAAACCATTAAGTTCGTTAAAAAAGTTAATTTCAAGTATTTTTTCATCACTTTCCGATAATTCAGGTAAACTAATATTTTGCCAACTATTTCCCGAATTAGTAGTTTTAAAAATTCCTCCTGTTATATTTATTAATGAAGGTTTATAAATCCAACCCGTATTTTCATCAAAAAATTAATTATTGGAAACCCGTCTAGTGCAATATTATTACTATTTGTCCAGTTTTCACCATAATTAAATGTCTTGTATATAACTCCATTTGCTTTGTTTAATAAAAATAAATTGGAATCCTTTTTATAAAATAA
>JAAURU010000193.1 GCA_012032075.1 Flavobacterium sp. | reverse complement strand
AAAAGTTATTTTTGTAGTAGTTGAAGCGTTTGCCAGTAAATTTAATACTGCTGTATCATTGCTTGATCCAGTGGTATAATTTGAACTTTGAACGGTAAAAATAGCTACAGGATTTCCTGCTTTTATTAATTTATAAGTAGCGTTACCTTCTTTAATCCATTTTACTTGTTTTATTGAGCCTAAATCATTGAAAAATTCTGGTAAATAGTAATTTTTGTAAGAAGCATAAGTATTCAAATCTACTGCGGTAGAGCTGTTTAATTTTCCATTCCTTTTTAATTCGTTTAACAACAAGGTTATAGCAGTATTAAAGCGGTATTTTTTATCACAACCACTAGGATCGTTTGGTGAATTTCCTGCTCCTGGATCTAGTACATCACCCACACCATTATTAACCGTACTACATTCTCCTATTTTTGCAAAAGTTTCTCCAGTGAAAACAACATCCTCTAAGCTATTTGTAACCAAGTTTTGTATAGTTGCAATTCCACTAAATTTAAAACTCCCTTGTGCAGGTGTAGAAAGTGATGCATCGTAATAGAGCTGTTTTACCGCTACAATTTTCCATCCGTTAGATAAGTTATTGTAACTTGACCATGAGTACCCAGGTATAGCATTTATTCTTAATCCACTTATAGTATTGTCTTTTTTAGTTGAAAAGGCAGTTCCAGTTCTTAAATTTCCAGTAAAATCTATTTGTAATATATTATTAGCTAAAGCTGTATTTATTTTAATAGATTGAAATGGAAAAGTGTCATTATCAATTAAGGTTGTATTTTGCGAGAATTTTAAAAGTGAATTTAAAAAGGCTCTACTGGTATAATGCCCGCTAAAAGAAACATTATTTAAAGCTAGAGGGTTTTGATTCACCTGTAAAGATATATCAGTAAAAAACCCATCTAAAAGCATGTCTAAATCAAATAATAAGGGACAGCTTCCTGTTTGTAGATAATATTGATAAGTATTTGCTGCATAGGCATCATTAATAACATCGATAGGGTTAGCTGCAGCATCATAAGTAACATCTATAGGAATAAAGCGTTTTGATTTATTTGCATATAAAACACCACTAGTACTGTTGCATAAATTATTTGTTTTAGTAGCTAATACAGTATTATATATATAACTATATAGAGTAGCTTTTTGCGGAAAATTATCTGATAGTACATTAGTAACTGAAGTGGAAGTATTACCTCCTATACACCCATTATAAGCTCCATTTTCCATAGCATAAATAGATATGAAAACGTGCTTTATTTTTGATTTAAAGCTTACATAGTAGGCTTTGTAGGTATTCCAAATTTGATCTCTGGCACTTTGAGAAACAGCGCTTGAATTGAGATAGGCAAAATTATCATTAGCCTGTGTAGCAGTTAATGGATTTCCTATAACTGTTTTAACCGCTAATTGAAACATGTTTGTATTAAGTTCGGTATAATTATTTGTTATAGCACTATTCATTATCCCAAATCTTTCTACATATTTAGTATCGAAACCAGTACTCATTTGTTTAAAATATGGGTCGTTTTCAAATATAGCTTTTATACCAGCAGCAGAAAAGCTAAAGATAGGAATGCCATTTCTTTTTATGTTTGAAGCCTCTAAAACTGTTTTTGTTTTAAATAACATATCATCATAACCATCTGACGTTAAAGTTACCTCAAAATTAGGTTCTGTACTTCTTGAATGTGGAACATTAAAAGTATTCGTGTTTTTACAAATTTCTTCAGTATATTTTAAATAAGCATACTCTGGGTGATATGATAATAATGCATTTGCCCAGTTAGCATCCCATTTTAATAAGAAATCGGAAATGTTTTTAAGCTTTTGAGGAACTACTTTTACAATTTCATCTCCATTACTGTCTCTTCTAATAGGAGTGTATGAAATAGTAGTTGTACCTAAATCTATTTCTGGAACATATGTAACCGCTCCATTTCTAATTTTCTTAATTACATCTACATATTTAGTACCATCGCTATTTATATATTCTGGTATTGGTTTTTTCCAATCGTTATTTGTAACTATTGCTGTATTTGTAGCGCTATTATAAGTAAATAAAGCACCTGTAGTTGCAGCATCTGGTTGATGATTAAATACACTTAATTTGAATTTTTCTGCAAAACTACTATCTGTTTCACCATATTGACCATTTGGAGACATATCGTCTAATAATGATAGTCTGTTAGCTTCGCAGTTATTATTGTACACTGGTTTTTCACAAAGTGCATCACATTGTGCTAGTAATATTTTCCATTCTTCTACAAAACGAGTTACTAAAGCTGTAACTTCTGCTGGTTCAATATTTTGTGTGCCGTTACTATCGGTATTAGCGTCTTGGAAAGTAACACTAACAGCAGTAGCATTTTGAGTAGGAGTAGCAATAAAACTTGTATTGTTGAAATATTTTCTAATTTCTTGTTGTACATAATTTTGTATGCTTCCACCTATTCTATCCATACAATTGCCACAGGTAAGATTACAAAAATCTAATTGAGGCTGTGGTTCAAACAATTTAGGGTCTTGATAGCATCCACTACCAGGTGTTTTTAATCTATCAATATAATCATCAGCATAAGCATTAAGTGCTTCTTTATCTACTGTTAAACTCTTTAGTAAAGAATAAGTTCCTGTATTTAAACTTAATGCATAATTTGTTTCAGGAAAGTTGACTGTGCTTGTGCTCCCATTTAAATTAACTTGCCCTATTTTTTGGTTAACATTCAAATAATCAGTCCCACAAACATCTTTTAAACTAAGTTGTAAATCATATACAAATGGATAGTTTTTTGGACACAAAGAAGCGCTAAAATAGGAAGGAATAGCATCCATTTTATACTTAAATGTATAAGGTACTAATTGCCCTTTTGCTGTAATTTCTTTTGATACAACAGACTTATCTATAAACGAGTAAAAATTTCTACTAGTAGTTTTTGTATTAAAATCTTTATACAAATTAACCTCAGTGTTTGTATGCATAGGATTACCTGATTTGTCTTTAGCTAAATCTTTAGCATCATCTAAGCTATCCATAGAGGCAGGAGTACCTGCAGCTAATGCGGTTGCAATTGTATTCCCTTTAGGATCAATATAACTTATCGATATTTGTCCATTAGGATCTACAACTGTATTCTTTTTGTAATGCTCCACATTTCCTACACTGTAACCAAATAACCTATTAAGTTCTTTATCTGTAGGTGTAGAATAGAAATATTTCATTTCATGATTAGTGCCTATTTGATGTGTTTTTCCAACACCTCCTTTACTAGAAATTCTTCCTGTATTATCGTTTGTATATTCTATTTGAGAAAAAGGAAATAATTCTGCATTTGGAATAAAGCCATTATTTAACTGGTTTTTAAATTCATTATTTGAAGAATAATATTTACTCGAACCAGAAGCATTTGACATTCCTTGCGCAGGCATGAAACAGGATTCTGAGTTATTACCTAATTGGAAGTCTTTAAAACTATATGGATTACCAGCACTATTTTGGTTGAATTTAGTAAAATATTTTAAAATATTTTGATTCACTGGTGTAGGTAATACTTCAATAGCTGCTCTACCCTGAGTATCATAAATTACTTCACCCACAATAGCGTTGTTATCGCTATTTACTTTAGTAACTGTTTGTCTGTTACGTAATGAACCATCAAAATAACTTACTACTTCTTTTTTCTTACCGTTTTCGGCATAACTTGCTTGAAATTGCCAGTTTTTTCCTGATTCATGATCACTTGTAATTAAAAATTGATGTGGCCAATTACTTACATTAATTTTTGGACTTACTCCTGAACTCCATAAACCATAGTATTTTGAAGCATAATTTCTTCCTAATATACCAATAGGTCTTACTCTGTAGATTAAATAACCTTTTGAATACACTAATGGGATTTCATAACTTAAACTTGATGTAGAAATCCTCGTATTGTTAAGTTCAAAATCACGTTCAGAAAATGGAATAGTATTTGCTGGACGAATTTCTTCTAAACTAATATCAGAAAAAGCATCTACCCAAGTCCATTCTAGTTCATATTCTAATGCACCTTGAAAGGCATTCCAATTTAAAAATATTGAATTACTAGTAGCATTAAAAATATGAGTAGGTGAAATAATTTGTTCAGAAACACTATAATGCCTCTGCGCTTTAAAGCCCATAGAAACAAAAACATTATTTGTAGGTAATGGCATGATTGTTCCAGTAGCTACATTTTTTACTTCTAATGTTCCTGGTACAATTTTTACTTTAATACCATATCTATTTTGTAATTGTAAATAGCTTAGATCAGAAAATTCTGTTCCAGAACCTGAACTTGAGCTAAAAGGATTGTAGCTTATTTCTAATTCTTTATCAAAAGAAGTATCAAAAGAACCATCTGCAAATAAAGGTGTTATATTAAATTTCGCTTTTACTGAATACCAAACAAAAGGCCCTATATCGTTATTTATAGATAACGATAAAACTGTATGGATTATAATTCATTTGATTAGGTAAACCTGCTTCCGAATCGTAAACCATTATACCCTCTGGAAGATTGATTAAATCATTTAAAGTGGTAGGTGTTTGTGGTGTAAATAGATTATATTCTCTCTCAGGGTTTTGGGCAAAACCTGAGATAGAAAAAAATAAAAATGCTACAATAATCTTTTTTAACTTCATCATATACTATGGTATTGAATGCAAACTTTTTAATTTTGTAATAATTTATAATTTGCTATTTTATTTTTCAAAATAATTTTTCCTTCTGAATTTTTGGTAAAATAATAACTGAGATCTACTTTTTTAGCTTGTTCATTTGTGTATTTCTCTTTTCTAAAATAAATTTCCAGCCTTGGATCTTTAATGATTAACTTTTTACCCTTTTTATTAACTGAACTTTGACCTTTACTGTACAATCCTTGTTTATATATACTACCATCTTTTTTATAAAAATAAATTCTCACTTTATAATATTTTACAAAGAGATCTACAGGGTTATATAATTCTAAAATCCAGTAATTATCATTTTTAATAATTTGTTTTTTTGAATATTGATTAAAATAATTTTTAATACCAAATAAAACATCATTGGTTTCTTTTTTTTGAATTGCCACTATTTTATTATCATTATCAATAATCATTTTTTTTTCTTCAAAATCAATATTTTCATTGGCATACATCTTTTGGTAAATGATCCCATTGTGTCCAATTAACTCTCCATAATCTTCTTCTGCTACTTCATTTGAAGAAGGAGTAGTGTATAATTTATAGACTGTTTTGTAGTAAAAATGCGATTGTGCTTTATAAAAGTGTTCACTTTTCTTCAAAATACTATCGAGGTTTACTTTATTTTGAGATAAACCTAGGGTAACAAACAGTAGAAAAAATAATACTATATTACTTTTACTCATTTCTTTTATAGGAATTACTCCTTGTTTCTTGAATGGTATAAACTCCTCTTTCCGTTTCTTTTTTTACTCTTACTAAACCACCTTCAAGGTCATATTCATAAAAAGTAGCAAAATTATTTTCATCTAACTCAGCCATTAAACGTTGTGTTTCTTCATCATAAACAAAACTTTTTAAATTTCCGTTAAAAGGGTAAAATCTTATATCATCATAATAACACTCGTTACCTGATGCGTTGTTACATTCTAGTGCAATAGTTAACTCTGGATTTTCTGTAGCTACAAAAACAGGAATTTCTAGAACTCCTACAATTCTTTGCCAGCCATCTATTATAGCTCCATTTGGAGTAAAACTTACATTTACAGGATTTTGAACACCAGTAATAGTTACTCGTATAAAACTGGTATAATTTAACACTTGTTGCGCTTGATTTTCTTTTACCCAACCACTGATAACATATTTACCCGATTCTGGAATGAAAGAGTTGTTGATTGAGTTGCCCAATTCACCTCTTTGGCAAAATAAATTGTTCGAAATTAGTATGATTATTACTATAATTTTTTTCATTTTAATTATTAATTAATACAATTAATATTAGTTCCTACTGTTGCTCCAACGACAGGTGTTCTTGAACAGATTTCAAACGATTCGTCTCTTCCACGAACTTGAAACGTTTCTCCAGATGAACAATCGGTATATTCAAATGTTCTACCTATCGAATTAAGGGGAATTAAATAAGGTTTACATTCACCAATAATTATAGGAGTACATCTTTCTATAGCTGATGTTGAAGCGCTACTTCTAAGTATTTGAATAGTAAATTGACAACAAGTTCCATCTTGACCATTGTATTTAACTATTGCGTTAAAAGGCGGAGTATTATCTGGTGAATTATAACTTATATTAGTAAAATTTGGACTTACACTGTATCCTGATTGCTGGTAATAAACGGCATCAAAAGGAATTATCTCTACACTTTGAACTTGATAACCATTTAAGTTTACAGCTACATTTAAATAATAACTAAAATTACCATTGAATCAGCAGTACAGTGATTTTGAGAAGTTTGAGGGATTGATGGAAAACAATACTGCACACTCGCTATAGAAATACAACTTACTGGAGGTGGATTTATTATAACTGTAGGACATTTGTCTTCTACAATAGTAGGTAAATTTTTCTTTAAACTTCTACTTAAAGCTACTTTTTGCCCATTTGCTACCTTTATACTTCTTTTCCCAGTGTGCGAGTTATTAGTATCGAGATTTAAATTTGAAGCACTAAAAGCGAAATGTTTGTTAAAACTGTTATTTCGATTCATGGTTTCTTCAAAACCTTCAAAGCCCATTTGTGAATATTTAGCATTAGAAGCCACAGCCATGGGTAAGGTGTATTGATATCCATACTGTGCTGCGCTATATCTATTTAGTGCATCTTTATTTTCTAGCTCTGCACCATAAGGGCTATATTTTGTAATGCTACTTGCCGAAGTCCAGTTGGTTTTATTTGTATTCCAAATACCATTATTTACATCATAAAATGGAGAAAAAGAGGTGAAAAATCCTTCATTTCTTGGATTATTAATTATGCCATTACCACTATTTCTTCCTGTTAAATAGGCATAGGATTCTTGTGCTCTATAGTCTCCTTTAATATTCCATAGATA
>JAAURU010000192.1 GCA_012032075.1 Flavobacterium sp. | reverse complement strand
GATGGATAAAGTCCACGAAGAATATATGAAATTTCAAAATCAATTAATTTCTTACTACGAAAAAATCAGCAAAAAAACCCATGAATTTAGATAATTTCAAAATCAGATAGCTTATTATTAGTAAATAAAAACGAAAAGGATAAATATAAATCCCAAATCAAAAGCAGTATTGAAAGTGATTTACATTATTTGAAAGCTGAATTATTTTACAAACTTGGTAAATATGAAAAATCTATTTCTGAACTAAAACTAGAAAATTGTAGTTTTAATGAAAGAGCTGTTGCAATTGCTGCAAATTATGTAAAACTAAAAGAATTTGATAAAGCAAAATCTTATGTTGACAGTATTGGAAAAGGCTTGTATATTTATGATTATGCATTTGCAAATTATAATGAAAGTATTGGAAATAGAAACGAAGCTTATAAAATATATAGTGAAATAAAAAAAGACAAGACAATTAAACATTATGCATATTATAAACTAGCCGTAAATAGATTTGAAGAACTTGAAAAGAGCAATCCAAAACTTTTGAATGAAATTTATTTTCCGACAGAAAATCCAAGCTTTGATATCGCTGATTCTGACAATGAGAATATAACAAAAATATTTAACCTAATGGAAAAATTGCCTGAAAATCAAGATTGGGCTGGAACAGAAATTCTTGAATCTCCACAAGAAAATGACAAAAATTACTATTGGGTAAGAGTAAAAACTACTGAAAATAAAGAATTTAACTATTACATTTATCAAGAAACGTTTGAAATTAAATTTTTTGACCCGAAAAAAAGTAAATTAATGAGTTAAACGAATGGAGGAAGTCAAAATAAAAACGGCTTATAACATCGGTAACTGTTGCACAACTACCCTTTTTAAAAATTTTAAATTGATTATCTTAAAAAGACTCTTTTCTATTCTAGCCCCGAGTGGAGCAAGTTACCGTGTAACGCGGAAAGCGGGTGGAATTTGCTACTGAAAAGTTGTTGTGGTGCTCCTAATTATTTATATATAGGTAAACTAAGTTATAAACTAAAAAGAGAACTAATTAGTTCTCTTTATTATTTTCTTCTTTTAAAAGCTCTCCTTTCCATGAATAATAGTTGTTTTGGAGCTTCAAAATCGATTCTCTTTTGCGTAATTCGAAGTTTTGTCCTAAATAAACACGTCTTACCACTTCGTCTTCGGCTAATTCTTCAGGTTTTCCAGCTTTTAGAATCCCTCCTTCAAACATTAAATAGGTTTTATCAGTAATGGCTAAAGTTTCTTGTACGTTGTGGTCGGTAATTAAGATACCAATGTTTTTATTTTTTAATTGGGCAACAATTCTTTGAATGTCTTCTACTGCAACTGGGTCAACACCTGCAAAAGGTTCGTCTAATAAAATAAATTTTGGATCTGTGGCTAATGCTCTAGCGATTTCGGTACGTCTCCTTTCACCTCCAGAAAGTAAATCTCCTCTATTAGTACGAATGTGTTCTAAAGCAAATTCTGCAATTAAACCTTCCATTTTAGCTTCTTGCTCAGCTTTTGTAAGTGAAGTTAATTGTAAAACACTTAAAATATTATCTTCAATGCTTAATTTTCTAAAAACAGAAGCTTCTTGAGCTAAATAACCAATTCCGTTTTGTGCACGTTTGTACATTGGGAAATTAGTAATATTCATATCATCTAGAAAAATATTACCACTATTTGGTTTTACTAAACCCACAATCATATAAAATGAAGTTGTTTTTCCAGCACCATTTGGTCCTAATAGTCCAACTATTTCTCCTTGGTTGACTTCAACCGAAATACCGTTTACAACCTTTCTTTTTTTATAGGTTTTTACTAAATTTTCTGCTTTTAATTTCATTTTGATAATGTGTCAATTAGACAATGAGGCAATGTGCCAGTTTTTTGTAAAAATAATAAATAATGTCTTAATAAGACAATTCGCCTATGTGTCAATTATTTGTTAATTGTAAATTGGCATATTGACACATTAAATCATTGGCTCATTCTCAAGTGCTTCCCAAAATTCATAAGCTCTTCTTAAATGAGGAATTACAATGGTTCCACCTACTAAAGTTGCAATTCCCATAGCTTCCATCATTTCTTCTTTTGTAATTCCTTCTTTATAGGATGTTTCTAAATGATATTTTATGCAATCGTCACATCTTAAAACTGCGGAAGCTACTAAACCTAGTAACTCTTTTGTTTTTACATCAAGAGCACCAGCCATGTAAGCATTAGTATCTACATTGAAAATTCTTTTTATTACTTTATTGTTATCGGCTAATAATTTTTCATTCATTTTAGCACGGTAGTCATTGAATTCTTGAACTAAATTTGACATATATTATGAGATTAAATCGGTTGTATTTTCTTTTTTGACAACAGCAGCACTTATTAAAATACTTATTTCGTATAAAACCATTATTGGAATTGAAACTATTACCTGACTAATAACATCTGGAGGTGTTATAATGGCAGCTAAAATCAATATGATTACAAGGGTGTATTTTCGGTATTTTCTTAAAAATTGAGGTGTAACTAAGCCTACTTTGGTTAAAAAATAAATTAATATGGGTAATTCAAATAATAAACCACTAGCTATTGTTGAGGTTTTTATTAGACTAATATAAGAGCCTATATCAATAGCATTGCTAATTTCTGTACTCACAATATAACTAGCAAAAAATTGAACAGAAAGTGGAGCAATTAAAAAATAACCAAATAAAACACCTACAAAGAATAATAGTGATGAAACAATAATAAAAGCTGCTGCATATTTTTTTTCATTATCATATAAAGCTGGACTTATAAATTTCCATATTTCCCAAAGTATAAAAGGGAAAGCTACAATAAATCCTACAGTAATTGAAGTCCACATGTGAATGGAAAATTGACCACCTATTTCTCTGTTTTGAATAGGTAGTTTAATTTCAGTAATACATAAACTTTTGTCTAAACCAAATTGCTGTGAGAGTTCGCAAAAATAATGATAGGTTATAAAATTTGGATTTTTTGGGCCAAATAAAATTTCATCAAAAATATAATTACTAAAGAAAAAGGCTACCAAAGCACATGCTAAAATTGCAATCGTAACACGTATCAATAACCATCTTAATTCTTCAAGATGATCTAAAAAAGACATCTCTCCACTACTTTTTTTTACCATTATACAATTCCTTCTTTTAAAATATCGTGTAAATGTAATATTCCTTTGTAAACTCCTTCGTCTATAACTATTAATTGTGTTATTGCATTATTTTCTAAAACGCTCAAGGCTTCAGATACTAGTATAGAAGAATTAATGTTTTTTGGATTTTTAGTCATAATATCTTTGGCAACCAAATGTGTAAAAGTATCGTTATTATTCAGCATTCTTCTAATATCACCATCAGTAATAATTCCTATTACCTTTTCATTTTCTATTACAGCTGTTACACCAAGTCTTTTTTCAGAAATTTCCATGATTGCTTTTTTAATACTTGCTTCTGGAGCTACTTGTGGTGTATGAGTTGTATCAAGCATGTCTTTTACACGAAGTAATAATTTTTTACCCAAAGCTCCACCAGGATGATAAACGGCAAAATCTTCACTCTTAAAGTTACGTAATTCCATTAAAGCAATAGCCAAAGCATCACCAAGCACTAATTGAGCCGTTGTACTATTTGTAGGTGCTAAATTATTTGGACACGCTTCACTATCAACATGAGCATGAAGAATATAATGAGATTCTTTACCTAAAAAAGAAATTCACATCGGAAGTCATACCTATCAAAATATTGCCAAAACTAGCGTTTAAAAGAGGTAATAAAACTTTAATTTCTGGACTATTGCCACTTTTAGAAATACAAATAATGACATCGTCTTCTAAAACCATTCCTAAATCTCCATGCATGGCTTCTGCTGCATGAAGAAAAACAGAAGGAGTTCCAGTAGAATTAAGGGTTGCGACTATTTTTTGAGCAATAATAGCACTTTTTCCTATTCCTGTAATAACTAACCTTCCTTTTGCTTTAAAAATGATTTCTGTTGCTTTGGCAAAATCATCAGTTATGTAATCAACCAGTTGTGCTATACTTTTACTTTCTGTTAAAATTGTTTTTTTAATAGAGTTTAAGATAGTTGTTTTTGTATCCAAAGTATTAAATAGATTAATGTTTTGTTTTTTTAAAGAAAATTGTATCTTTATAATTGCAAATTTAGGTAAAAACATATTAATAGAGAATGAATCCAATCGAAATTGATTTACATAAAGAATTAAAAAAATATTTCGGCTTTAACCAATTCAAAGGACTACAAGAACAAGTTGTTAATAGCATAATTTACGGAAACAATACTTTTGTCATAATGCCAACAGGTGGTGGTAAATCACTTTGTTATCAATTACCAGCATTAGTATTAGAAGGAACCGCAATAGTTGTCTCTCCGCTTATAGCTTTAATGAAAAATCAAGTTGATGCAATAAGAAGTTTAAGTTCAGAAAATGGAATTGCTCATGTTTTAAATTCTTCTTTGACCAAATCGGAAGTAAATAAAGTAAAAAGTGATATTACTAATGGAGTTACTAAACTGCTATATGTTGCTCCAGAATCTTTAACAAAAGGAGAATATATTCAATTTTTGCAAGGGGTCAAGTTATCATTTGTAGCCATAGATGAGGCACATTGTATTTCAGAATGGGGACACGATTTCCGACCTGAGTACAGAAGAATCAAACATATTTTAGCTGAAATTTCCCAAGTGCCTATTATTGCACTTACCGCAACAGCTACTCCTAAAGTACAGCAGGATATTCAGAAAAAACTTGCAGATGGAAGATGCTTCTGTTTTTAAAACCTCTTTCAGACGGAAAAACCTCTTTTATGAGATTTTACCCAAAATATCACCGAAAACAAAAATTGTTGAGTTTATAAAATCTCACCCTAACGAAGCTGGAATTATTTACTGCCTCAGTCGGAAAAAAGTGGAAGAAATAAGCGAATTCCTGACTGTCAATGGAATAAAAGCATTGGCTTACCATGCTGGAATGGAGAACAAACAACGAATCCAACACCAAGATGCCTTCTTAAATGAAGATGCCAATATTATAGTGGCAACTATTGCTTTCGGTATGGGGATAGACAAGCCCGACGTCCGTTTTGTGATACACTACGATGCACCAAAATCTCTCGAAGGCTATTATCAAGAGACAGGAAGAGCTGGAAGGGACAGCAGAAACAGTCACTGCATCTTGTTTTACTCTTATAACGATGTACTAAAACTTGAAAAATTCTTTAAAGATAAGCCTATCGCAGAGCGAGATACCAATAAGTTATTGTTAGATGAAGTGGTATCTTTCTCAGAAACAGCACTTTGCAGAACCAAACAATTATTGCATTATTTCGGTGAGCATCAAGAAGAAGATTGTGGATTTTGTGACAATTGTAAAAACCCTAAAGAATCGTACAATGCAAAAACTAAACTTTTAGCGGCTCTCAAAATTTGTGAGGGAGTTAAAGAAAATTTCGGGCTCAAGCACATGGTCGATGTTGCAGTTGGAGCATCTACACAAACAGTCAAAAATTATGAACATAATAGTCTTTCAGAATATGGCATTGGAAAAGAAGATGACAAACAAAATTGGATTCCATCTTTCGTCAAGCCTTATTGAGGTATTTAGAGAAAATATTGAGCAATACGGAATCGTAAATTTGACTGAAAAGGGTCGTGATTTATTGAAAACCTTTGACATCAATTTTCAAAGACAATGAGTTTCCAAATGTACTGGACGATTCTGTTGAAGCCTTTGATCACCATCACCACGATGTAGTCAACGAAGAGTTGCTAGCTATCCTGAAAAACCTTAGGAAAACAGTTGCTCACCAAAAGAAGATTCCACCATATGTGATTTTTCAAGATGAAAGCTTGGAAGAAATGGCAACCACCTACCCTGTTTCTATTGAAGATCTTACTCATATTCAAGGAGTTGGAATAGGTAAAGCCAATAAATATGGGAAGCCTTTCTTGGAGGCGATAAAAAAATTCACTGCTGAAAATGGCATTGAATCCATCCACGAAACACTAGTTAAAAGCTCTGTAAATAAATCGAAAAACAAAGTTTACATTATCCAGCAGGTAGATAAACAAGTGCCATTTCAGTTGATTGCCGATTCACTTAACATTAGCTACCTAGAATTACTGGAAGAAATTGAACACATTTGTCACTCTGGAACAAAACTAGATGTAAGCTACGAAGTAGAACAAGAGGTAGATGAAGAATCGGAAGATGACATTTACAACTATTTTATGGAAGTTGAAAAAGACGACATGGAAGAAGCCGTGGAAGAACTAGGTGAAGAATATACCGAAGAAGAAATCAAATTAATCCACATCAAATTCATTTCTGAACTGGCAAATTAAAATAGGTTAAGTAAAACTTTAAACTAAAATCATCTTAACCCACAAACCAAATTAAAAACCAACCAATTCTTCTCTAATCAATGTTTCTGTTCTGTCCGGTCCCACCGAAACCACCGAAACTGGCACATTCAAATAGGCTTCGATATGCTCGATGTATTTTTTAAGTGCTACTGGAAAATCTTCGTAATTCAAATCTGAGGCTATTTCGGTATTCCAACCATCTACTTCTTTATAGATAGGCAAAGCGATATCTTCTAAGTCGTAAGGAAACTCCTGAGTTGATTCTCCTGATTTTAGTTTGTATCCTACACCCAATTGCAAAGAAGCAAAAGAATTTAAAACATCCGTTTTCATCATAAACAACTCTGTTACGCCATTCAGCATACAAGCATATTTTAATGCTGGAAGATCCATCCAACCACATCTTCTTGGGCGACCCGTAGTAGAACCAAATTCACGACCTATTTGTCTGATTTCCTCGCCTAAATCATTATCTAATTCCGTAGGGAATGGCCCACTTCCTACTCTAGTGCAATAGGCTTTAAAAATTCCAAACACTTTGCCTATACTCTGAGGTTTGATCCCCAAACCTGTACAAGCCCCTGCCACCGTTGTGTTGGAAGAAGTAACAAAAGGATAAGTTCCGTAATCAATATCCAGCAAAGATCCT
>JAAURU010000191.1 GCA_012032075.1 Flavobacterium sp. | reverse complement strand
ATTGATAATGTGCCTGCTGATGTAGTTTTAAAAGCGACTTTATATGATGAAAATGATAAAACTTTAGCTACTCACAATGCAAAATATGTCATCAAACATAAACTGATGCCAAAAGAAACCTCTAGTTTTAAAGTAAATTTTGAAGATATTGCATGGCTAAAACCAGATGATGTAAAACCAAGTAATTTTAATCCACATGAGTTTACCGATACATATTTTGAAAACAAACCTGTAACTTTTGATATTCAAAGTGCAGGAAATGTAGCAATCAGTGATTTATATACTTCAGTTGCAATTTCAGATTTAATAGTTTCAGATAAAGAGGTAAAAGGAACGCTCTTCAATTATGGCATTCAAGAAGTTACAGTTCCTGAAGTATTAATCTCTTACTACAATGCTAAAAAGGAATTAATTTATGTGGATCATAAATTCATCAAAGAAGGAGTTCGTATTCAACGAAAACAATATTTCAAGTATTCCTTTTTAAATCTTTCTAACTTAAAAAGTTTAAAGTATTCGACAGAAAATTGTTTTGTAATGGTATTTCAAATGAAGCTATTGCAAGAGATGTGATTAAAAAACGAAAAACTAGCGAAGAAGAAGAACAGTTGCAAAAAGTAAACGGAAAAAGGTTTTAGCTATATAAAAATCGAGCTGAATAATTATATTGGTAACCCAAAATGATAAAAAGAAAACTACATATCATTGTATCTGCATGCATTGCTTTAGTTTTGCTTTCTGTCACTTTATTGGATGAAAAGTCGACTACTAAAAATACTTTTACTTGCACAACAACTCAAGAAAGTTTTACTGCAGGGAAACCAATTACATTAAAGTTTAAAGGAAATTTCGAAAACAAACCGCAACTTTACATTATCCATTCTTATGGTCGAACATTGCTTGATGGTGTTTTGAAAAAAGATATCATTCATTTTAATTTGCCTAAAAATTATTATAATAAAACAAGCTTAGTTTCTTGGCTTTTGATAGAAAATAACGAAGAAAAAGCAAAAGGAAACTTTCAAATTGTGCCAAATGATGAGACCAAAACCAATTTCGAATCATATCTTGGTCCACCAAGCACTTTAGTTGGAGAGGGTCATTTTACCATGTTTGTTACCATTCCAACTGATAATTTTGACAATCCAAAACTTACTAATACTGAAGTTGCTATCAAACATCAATTTTTGAATACTATTGCAACAGATAATGAAAAAACAAAAGATTTTATTGCTTGGAAAAACATTTATGCTCCAACAAAATCGGGTGTTGTTTTAATTTCTGCTAGCTGTAACGAAGCTATCACAAAAGAATTTGATGCGGTAATTTATCCTTCAATAGCAACAGATTTTTCTATTACACACAAAAGAAATCATGAGTTTGCTGATGGTAATCAAATTACGGAATTAACTACATCAATTATAAAGGATAAATTTGGAAACACCGTTAGCGATGGAACCATGGTTACCTTTATCATTAAAAACAAAGAAAATGTTCTTCTAAAAACATTTGGAACAACTATTGAAGGTGTTGCAACGGGTCAAATTTTGCACCCAGAAAAAGAAAACAATTATACAGTAAAAGCGTATGTAAATGGAATTAGTAAAAGTAATTCGATAGAAATTACATACAAATCGATAAATCCAACGGTTGAATTTTCATTTTCAAAAGGCAATCGAACCATAACTGTTGGTCAAATAAAGAGTTTCATGAACCAAATTGTGCCTGATGGAATTAAAATCAATTTGAATATCTATCATAAAGACAAATTAATAGAAACCATAACAGAAAATAGTAGTAGAGGAAAAGCTATCTTCTATCTGTCTCCTGAATTTTACAAAGAAAAGAAATACCGTTTTGAAATTGAAACCCTTGGGAAAACTATAAAAACAGCAGAAAAAAATGTCTCTAATAAATAATAAAAATAATTATCGCGTTTTTTTACTAGCCTCATTTATTGCACTCAATATTTTAGTATTGTATGCTATTACTAGTATTTTGGCTTATTTAAACGAAGGTGCAGATAGAAGTACCATGTTGCATTTAGATAAAATGACCATAAATACTTACTTACCAAAAGTTACTTGGAAAAGTCTGGAAAATCCTGGAAGAGCAATGGAAAAACAGACTTTAGTCACTTTGGAGAAACATTATCTATTTTCTTGGTATATTAAAAATAATGCTTTAAAAACCAATACTTCAGAAGGAATTGCTGATTATTTTACTGAAAACCCTAGAAAGACTTTAGATACTATAATCCAACAGAATAAAACTAATAAAATATCCATTGAAAGCACAACGCTAACACACAATCCTAAACTAGAATTTTATAGCAAAGACGGACAATTAGTTGTTTTTACCGATGAGAATGTCATTGAATTTCAGAATATTTATCAAGACAAAAAATTAATTACTTCGGTTAAAGACACAGCTACTTATAAAGTTTTGATGCTATTAGAAGATGGTTTTTGGAGAATTCGTCATTGCGAAAGAATGGCTCAAAAGCCTGATTCTACTTTCGCACAAAAAACAGAAAAAACATTCACAGTTAATGGAAATCAAATCTTAAAAAACAATACTCCTTTTGTTATAAAAGGAATCAATTATTATCCTAAAAATTCGGCTTGGGATATGTATGGTGAATTATTTAATTTGGATACCATTGCAACCGATTTTGATATAATTAACAAAGCCAAACTAAATACAATAAGAATATTTGTGCCTTATGAAGATTTTGGCAAAGCGGAAGTTAAAACAGAAAAAACAGAAAAGTTGAAACAGGTTTTAGAGTTGGCCAAAACCAAAAAACTAACAGTCATTGTAACTCTTTTTGATTTCTACGGTGATTATGCTGTTGAAAATTGGACGTTGACGCAAAGACATGCTGAAACGATAGTTTCTAGTTGTAGAGAATATGATAACATAATTGCTTGGGATATTAAAAACGAACCCGATTTAGATTTCGAATCTCGTGGCATTCAAAATGTAAAACCTTGGTTGTCTGAAATGATTACCATTGTAAAAAAAGCAGCTCCTAATCATTTGGTAACTATTGGCTACTCTTCTATAAAAGCTGGTGAAATATTAAAAGATGAAGTTGATTTTGTTTCCTATCATTACTATGAAGACATTTCCCTTTTTAAAGAGAAATTAGCTATTTTAGAAAAAGCAACCAACAAACCTTTGGTAATGCAAGAATTTGGTATATCATCTAACAAAGGTTTTTGGAGTTGGTTTGGAAATTCAAAAGAAGATCAAGCCGAGTATCATAAAAAAATGCAAGCTATTTTTAAAGAAAAACAACTTGCATTTGTATCATGGACTTTATATGATTTCCCAAAAGTTCCAAATGGTGTTGCCGGGAAATGGCCTTGGTAAAAAACAAACAAAAACAGTTTGGATTTATCGATGCTGAAGGAAGACAAAAACCTTCATTTTCTTATATATCTTACTAATATTAAATATATTCCACTAAACTATCTTTTTCAATAGCATTTTGAGCTTTTATTTGATTAAATTCATTCAAATATAGGTCAACAATTTTATCCATTGACAAAGCACTAGCTGCCTTATAATTTGTTTTAGCAATCATAATTCTGTAATTTTCATCGTCTAAAATGGTTGAAATAGCTTTTGCTAAAGAAGTACTACTTGTAGGATTAAAAAATTCTCCTTTATAGCCTTCTTCTTCTACTAACAACGCTAAATCTCCTAAATCTGGCATTACAACTGCTTTTCCATAACTTCCTGCTTGATGTAAAACTCCAGAACTTCCTGTTGTTGAAGTATATGGAAATGCTACAATAGCACTTTCAGTAAAGATTCTTTCTACATCATTTTCTTCCACATAACCTGTAAATGTTATGCCTTCTACATGAGCATATTTCTCTTTAACTGATTGCAAATATCCTGGTGTATTTGGACTATCTGTTCCTGCAATTACCACTTCGATGGCTTCTTTATTATTTTTTCTAATTTCTTCTACTGCTTCAATCAAAATTTCTACTTTTTTATAGGTTCCAAATTTTCCGAAAGCCATAACTTTTTTTGGTCCAACAGGTAAATCAAAACTAGGTTCTTTTATAGATTCAAATGTTCCATGAGGAATTAAAACCACATTTTTGGTATTATATTTTGCATTTAAAACATCTACATATTTATTTATAGTAACTGAAACTTTATTTGCTTTTAAAATGCATCTTGTTAAAGTAGTACCTATAAAATTATATACTTTTTGAGCCAATTTATTAGAAGTAAATCCAGCACTTTCTAAATCTACTTGTTCTAAAATATTATGCATTAAAACCATTGTTTTGAATCCTAGCAGTCTTAAAATCATTGGCAATAATAGTCCTAATGCTGCTGGAATTTTTTTATCTCCAAATTTTACAAATTGTAAATTGAATAAAATCGTTTCTGGTTTTTCTTTGATGGCTTGTTTGATAATAGAGAAAACAATTTTGTAACTATTGAATGACCAACATTCATTAACGGTTACTTTTTCGCTATTATTAAAGTCTAGTTGTTTTGGTGCCTCAGTTTTATCACATAGCAAAACTAATTCTGAAACTTCTTCTTTTTGAACAAAGTTTTTTACTAGATGGTATCCGTATTCGTTTAAAGTTACTTTACTTGGTGGGAATGCTGTTACTACTGCGATTTTCATAATTTTGTCTTTTTATGGTTAGTATTATAGTACAAATATCGAATGAATTAGAAAGATTTCATGTGGTTTTTCGATGAGTAGTAATTTACTATAGACGAATACTTTTTTTATTCTGATAAACAAAGTAAAGTAATTGGAATACTAATAGAATTAACATAACAATAATTTGCATATGAACAACTTGCTCTAGAGATTTATGAAAAAACACAATTAATATTATTTGTGTACATCCTAATAAAGCCGAAATTACTACAGGAATATAATTACTTATAGAAAGAAAATAATAAGAAAATACATTTGCTACTGCAAAAATAGCTGTAGCCAAAGCATATTGCCATAATAAAGGAGCAATAGAAAGGTAATCATCACCAAACATTATATAAACAACCGTTTCTGGCATAATGTAAGTCACCAAAACAATTACAGCAGAAAACAAAGCTATTATTGAAACGTATTTCATTAAAATGGGTTGGGTATCTTTTCCTTCTTTTTTTAACTGAATTACTTTTGGCAATAAAAGCATCACAAAAATCCAAGTTACAAAGTAAACTACTCTTCCTATTAAAGCTAAAGAAGCATAAAAACCGGCTTGTTGATTGTCAAAAAAGTGCTTTACTAGAATAACATCGCTATTATTAATTATAATTTGGGTTAATTCATAAAAAGCAGTTAGGGCAAAAAAGGTAACTATTGGTTTTGCTTCTAATTCAATCTTATTTTTTAAAGTAGTTTTTTTGAAAATAGTCTTTTGAAAAGGAAGTAGACCAAAAACAAATGATACTGCAATTCCAGTTGAAACTAATATTGTAGTAGGTAATTTTGATGCAAAAAAGAATAATGTAATAGTTATAAATAAACGAGCAAACATTTCTGTCACATAAGTTATAGATAATTGATTTAACTTATTTTCTCCTTGATAAATTCCTCTATTTACGCTCATTAAAAAATATAATGGAATTCCAACTCCAAAGAGATAAAACATGGTCTCCGTTTCTGTATGTAATAAGGTTTGTAAATTTTTACTAAAAATTATAAAAAGCAATCCAATAAAAATTCCAATAAAAATGGAAACTTTTGAAATTGTTTTAATGAACTTATTTTTCAATTCACCTTCTAAAAGAACGCTATATTTAGTTGTTACAATTTGAAAAGTCATACCAACAAAAGATAATACCAACAAAAAAGTGATTAAAATAGCAGCATCAGCAAAAGCTTTAGGGCCAAGAAATCTGCCTAAAATTAAATTATATGCATAATTCCCAGCATTTACAATAAACATTGTAATCATAAAAACTTGCTCGGAAGTTATTGTTTTTCTTTTAAGAGTAATGGCTTGCATCATTTTTTGTCTTTTTAGTAAATTTATTTAATAAGGATGAATTAAGCTGCTGTACTTTGAAGCATATAGTTCAATTTTTGAGATTGAAACAAATCAATAACTTTTTTATTTTCTTCGCTAAGAATATAAAAAACTTTATTTTTCGATAATGCTTTTTTATATAAGTTTATAATTACATCAAAACTAGATTTGTCTATATCAATCACATTATTTAATGAAATAATTATGAAAGTTGATTGATTAATTAATGCTTCAAAATAATTTTTTAAAGAAGTAGCGTTTTGAGTGTTTAGAGTTCCATTTATTTCTAAAACTCCTCCATTTTCTATGATTTGTAGTGCCATGATATTGTGTTTTTAGGTTAAGTTATATATGGGTATTATTTTTGTTTGTAAGCATTAAAAAATATCTCTTCTTAAGACATAAAACATTTTTTCTGCTTTGAATAAATCTCTTACTTTCTTGTTTTCAGAACCAATAATGTAAAATACTTTATTCATTGAAATTGCTTTTCTATAAAGTGATCCTAAACATTTAGCAGCAACTTTATCAATATCATTTATTTTATCTAAGGAGATAGTTACTGTTTTATTATTTTCTATCAAGTTTTCGAAGTAGCTCTTAATTGAACTTGTGTTTTGAGCATTTAATAATCCATTAATCTCAAAAATTCCTTGGTTATTTGTAATTTCAAGTGTCATAATTTTTTAGTTTTTGAGTTGATACTGATACAAATATCCAACAGATTTCAGTGAATGAAGCTTCCTTTTCGACGAATGACAAGTTGCTATAGATGAAATATGATAGGATAATGACTAACTTGCAAGGGTAACAAAATCACATTCGACCAATGAAAATAGTAGTTCAAAAATCTGTTTTATTTTTCTTTTATTTTTCTTTCTTTTGTTCACGGACAAAATATGCAAGAAGGTTTTAATTACCTTGAAAAAGGAGATTTTGCTAAAGCCGAAACATTTTTTTGCAACTATATTAAAAGAGTATTCTGAAAATAAGACAGCCAGACTTTGCTACGCAAGAGCAGTTGGTTTACACAAAGACC
>JAAURU010000190.1 GCA_012032075.1 Flavobacterium sp. | reverse complement strand
TGATTTATTGTATTTTTTCAGTTCTTTATAAGCAAAGAAAAAGTAAAACATTTGGGGTAACCAGCGCGCAATATTAATAGAATTAGCAGAAGTTAAGTTTTTATGTTTAAGATTTTCATCTAAGAATGCTTTTTTAACCATATCTTGACAATCATCGAAAACACCATCTACTTCAAAAGCTGTAATATTTTGTCCAAGAGTTGTTAATTGTTTTTCTTGTATATCACTTACTTTACCAGAAGGATAAAGAATACATACTTCAACACCTTTTACGCCTAAAAAACCACTTGCAACAGCACCACCAGTATCACCAGAAGTAGCAACTAATACTATGTTTTTTTGGTCTTTGTTTCTATTGAAATAGCCAATACAACGCGACATGAATCTTGCACCAACATCCTTAAATGCCATTGTTGGACCATGAAATAATTCTAATGAAAATACATTTTCATCAACTTTAACTAATGGAAAATCAAATGATAAAGTTTCAGTAACTATGCGTTTTAATTCGGCTTCTGGAATTTCATTTCCTACATAAGGTTTTATCACTTCAAAAGCTATTTCAGCATGGGTTAAACTTTCAATAGTATCAAAAAAGAGGGTGATAATTTTGGTATTTCCATTGGGAAATATAAACCTCTATCAGGAGCTAGCCCATTAATAACGGCTTCTTCAAAAGAAACTTGGTGATTTTTATTGTTTAAACTATAGTATTTCATTTTGGAATGTATATTGTATTTTATAAAGTGTATAATGAATTATTATATGATGTATTTTGTATTCTGCATAATAAAAACTGAAATCTGAAAACTGATAACTGAAAACTGTATTCTGTATTTAAATAACCTTAACTCCTTCATCATTAACTTTTGAAATGTAAATATCAAAAGAAATAACAGTTGTGGCATAAATACTTTTCATTGCTTCAGCCACTTTTTTTGCTATTTTTTCTCCTTTGCATAATGCAAAAATAGAAGGACCAGCTCCAGAAATTCCAGAACCTAAAGCTCCATTTTGTACAGCTATATTTTTAACTTCATTAAAATGAGGAATTAAATGTTTTCTAAAGGGTTCAACTAAAACATCGTTTAGTGATCTTCCAATTAACTCATAATCATTAGTATATAAACCAGCAATTAAACCGCCCAAATTTCCAGTTTGCGTAATGGCATTTTTAAAAGGAACAGTTGGTTCTAAAACCGCACGAGCATCGGCTGTTTTTACTTCAATGTGAGGATGCAAAA
This sequence comes from Flavobacterium sp., assembly GCA_012032075.1. Taxonomy (GTDB): domain Bacteria; phylum Bacteroidota; class Bacteroidia; order Flavobacteriales; family Flavobacteriaceae; genus Flavobacterium. The sequence continues at coordinate 5,842 of JAAURU010000190.1, read as the reverse complement.
CCACAGCATATAATTCGATAGGGGAAGTAATTTTTATTACATCTAATGGATTGTAACCTCTTACTAAAGTAAAACCACCTAATAAGCAAGGAGCAACATTGTCAGCATGTTCACAACCACTTGCAATAGCTTCTCCTTTCATAGAAAAATCAACTAACTCTTCTTTTGTGTAAGGTTTTCCTAATAATTCATTCACTCCAAAAACAGCTCCTGCTGCACTTGCAGAAGAACTTCCAATACCACTTCCAGCTTTGATTTTCTTATGGATTTCCATTTCGATTCCAAAAGTAGCTTCCACCGAATTTAATACGGCTAAAGCAGCAACTCCAGCTACATTTTTGGTCGCTTCATAAGGTAAATCGGCTCCTGTTATTTTTGTAATTTTAACACCTTTTGTTTCTGATTTTCGGAAAATCATTTCATCACCTATATCATCTAAACACAAACCCATTACATCAAAACCACAATTAAGATTGGCTATCGTTGCTGGGCAAAATATTTTTATTTCGTTCATTAGTTTTTGTTTCAGGTTTAAAGTTCCAAGTTTCAGGATATACTAAATAGTTTGAAACTATTCATTAACCTGAAACCTGAAACTTGAAACATTCTTTTATACATTTCCTATTCGTATTACATCGGCAAAAATACCTGAAGCTGTAACGGCAGCACCAGCACCAGCACCTTTTATTAATAAAGGCTGATCCACATATCTATCAGTGTAAAACTGAACTATATTGTCTTTTCCTTCTAAATTATAAAACGGACTATCACTTGGAATAAATTCCAATCCAACACTTGCTTTTCCGTTTTCAAAAGTAGCTACAAATTTTAATCGACTATCTTTAGCTTTGGCTTGAGCTAATAAATTTTCAAAGTGTGAAGCATGTTTAATCAATGAAGTAAAGAAATCTTCATTATTGGTTGTTTGCATGCATTCTTTTGGAAGGAAAGAATTGTTCTTTATGTCTTCAATTTCCATTTCATATCCACTTTCTCTAATTAATATTAGTATTTTTCGAGCCACATCAATTCCACTTAAATCGATTTTTGGATCGGGTTCAGTAAATCCTTGAACACCTGCTTCTTTTACAACATCATGAAAGGAGTAAGTTTCACTAAAATTATTAAAAATAAAGTTCAAACTTCCCGATAAAACGGCTTGAATCCTATTTACTTTATCTCCAGAAACGATAAGGTGTTTCAACGTGTCAATGATTGGTAAACCAGCACCTACATTGGTTTCAAATAAGAAAGGAGCATTGAATTTTCGAGCTAAATTCTTTAAGTTTTTGTAATTATCGTATTTTGAAGAAGCTGCGATTTTATTACAGGTTACAACAGCTATGTTTTCTTTTAAGAACTGGTCATAAATTGTAGCTACTTCACTATTTGCAGTTATATCTACAAAAATACTATTACGTAAGTTAAGTGCTTTGGTTTTAGCAATAAAAGTTTCTCTATTTGCAGTTTCACCATCATTCAATATAGTTTTCCAATCTTTCAAAGCAACACCTTCCGTATCAAAGAACATTTTTCGAGAATTGGATAAAGCAATAACCCTAAGATTTATTTTTAAATTTTCTTTTAAGAATTTCTTTTGTTGGTGAATTTGGTCTATAAATTTTTCACCCACATTTCCAACACCCATTACAAACAAGTTTAATTGTTTAGTATTATCTTCAAAGAAACGTTCGTGAAGAGTATTTAAAGCCTTATGAACGTCTTTTTTAGCAATTACCACTGAAATATTTCGTTCCGACGCTCCTTGCGCAATAGCACGAATATTAACATTATTTTTCCCTAAAGTACTAAACATTTTACCGCTTAACCCTTGGTGGTTTTTCATATTTTCACCTACCAAAGCTACAATACAAAGATCCTTTTCAACTATACAAGCATCAATTTTGTTTTGTGCTATTTCAATTTCAAAAGTGTTATCAATGGCTTGTTTTGCTTCATCAGCATCTTGATTTTGAATACCAATACAAATAGAATGTTCAGAAGAAGCCTGAGTAATAAAAACGACATTAATATTATGATTAGATAAGGTCTCAAACAAACGTTTTGATGAACCTGAAACACCAATCATTCCAGAACCTTCAACTGTTATTAAAGCAATTGATTCAATATGTGAAATTCCTTTAATAGGATTTCCATTTGTTTTTGGATCATTTGAAATTAAAGTTCCGTAAGCTTCAGGTTCAAATGTGTTTTTTATCCAAATTGGAATATTTGAATTTAGAACAGGTTGAATTGTAGGAGGGTATAATACTTTGGCACCAAAATGAGATAACTCCATGGCTTCTTGGTAAGAAATGGAAGCGATAGGTTGTGCTTGTTTTACAATTTTTGGATTAGCTGTAAACATTCCATTTACATCTGTCCAAATTTCTAATGAATTTGATTTTAATCCAGCAGCTAAAATTGAAGCAGTATAATCAGAACCACCACGGCCAAGAGTAGTTGTATTACCATTGTTGAAGAAGCTATAAATCCAGGAAATAAAACTACTTGTGCAGTATTGCTTTTAAAATAATCTAGAATTAAACCATTGGTAACTTTAAAATCAACAGCTGCTTTCCCAAAGTTAGCATTGGTTTTAATTAATTCTCTACTGTCTTTAAAAGCACTATTTGGAATTGATTTTTTTAATGCTACTGCTATAATTTTTGAAGATAATAATTCTCCAAAACTTAAAATCCTGTCTAAAGTTCTGGGAGTTAATTCACCTAGTAAGAAACAACCATCTAAAAGTGTTTTTAATTGTTCAAATTCAACACTAAGTTGTTCAATTAAGCTATTTTTTTCTTCAGCCACTACTAAAGATTCAACAACTTGTGTATGTTTCTCTTTTATTTGTATTAAAAGTTCATTGTAATGACTTTCTTTTTTTGCAGCTGTGTTTGAAGCTAAGAGAAGTAAATCGGTTATTCCACTTAAAGCAGAAACAACAATTGCAACTTTATTTTCTTTTGATTTTTTTGTAACTATTTCAATTACTTTGGATATGTTTTCAGCATTCGCAACTGATGTTCCACCAAATTTTAATACTAACATTTTGTTTTTATTTATTAAATACTATAGATATGAAATTTTGCTTTTCGTTTGAAAAAATATAATTAAGGATTATATGTTAAAAGTTATACCCCTAAGGGGTAATACCAGTAGCAATAACAAAAATGCCAACCATAGAGAGGGTTGTTTTTGAAGAAGTGTATATTTTTTTGTTATTTTGCATGTGTCAAATATAAAATTTATTTCAGAGGGTAAAAAATTTAGGGGTTATTTTTACGAAAACAATATTTTAGCCTCATTTAAAAACAATAATTAACGATTTTAATAAAATTGATACAATATGATTATCAATATGACAATAAAATAGAAGTTAAAAATGTTGTTTTTTAACATTTGTTTACTGATTTTTGCACCTTTAATTACTAGAAATGGACACAAAACATTATATAAGCTCTGATTTACTTTCAATTAATCAAATAAAAGAAATTATTTCACAAGATTTAAAGTTAGAATTATCAGAAGAATCAAGAGCTAATATAGTTAATTGTAGAAAGTATTTAGATGACAAGTTAAAACTAAATGAAAACCTATTTATGGAATAAATACTGGTTTTGGGTCTTTATGTAATGTGAAAATTTCCAAAGAAAACTTATCCAAACTTCAAGAAAATTTAGTTAAATCTCATGCTTGTGGAACTGGAGATGAAGTTCCATTAGAAATTGTAAAAATAATGTTAGTACTTAAGATTCAGTCATTAAGTTATGGACATTCAGGAGTTCAATTGGCAACCGTGGAGCGTTTGATCGATTTCTACAATAATGATATTTTGCCAGTTATATATGAACAAGGTTCTTTAGGAGCAAGTGGAGATTTGGCACCATTGGCTCACTTGGCATTACCTTTAATAGGAGAAGGAGAAGTTTATAAAGATGGTTTTAGACAGCCAGCCTTTAAAGTTTTGGAGAAAATGGATTGGAAGCCATTAGAATTACAATCTAAAGAAGGATTAGCCTTATTGAATGGAACACAATTTATGGGTGCTTATGGTATTTTCATACTAATCAAGTCTTGTAAATTATCTTATTTAGCAGATTTAATTAGTGCTATTTCATTAGAAGCATTTGATGGGCGAATAGAACCATTTACGGACTTAATTCATCTAATAAGACCACATAAAGGACAAGTACAAACTGCTGAACGTTTTAGAGATTTTCTTAATGGAAGTGAAATTATTAATCAAGAAAAGAAACACGTTCAAGACCCATATTCTTTTAGATGTATTCCACAAGTTCATGGAGCAAGTAAGGATACTATTGATTATGTAACGAAAGTTTTTCGTACCGAAATTAATTCAGTTACTGATAATCCAAATATATTTATAGGAGAAGACACTATAGTTTCTGGAGGAAATTTTCACGGGCAACCTTTGGCTTTAGCTTTAGACTTTTTAGGAATAGCATTGGCTGAGTTTGGCAGTATTTCAGAAAGAAGAACGTATCAATTGATTTCAGGTTTACGAGATTTACCAGCATTTTTAGTTAGTGATCCTGGGTTAAATTCAGGTTTTATGATTCCTCAATATACTGCTGCGAGTATAGTTAGTCAAAATAAACAATTAGCCACACCTGCAAGTGTAGATAGTATTGTATCAAGTAATGGTCAGGAAGACCATGTTTCAATGGGAGCAAATGCAGCAACAAAAACACTTCGCATCATAAATAATTTAGAGCGTATCCTCGCTATCGAGTTATTCAATGCATCTCAGGCTATTGAATTTAGAAGACCATTTAAGTCAAGTAAATTTATAGAAACATTCTTAAAATCATATCGTGACAAAGTTTCATTTGTAAATGAAGACCGTATTTTTCATTATGATATTGAGAAAACAATTGCTTTTTTAGAAAGTTTTCAAATTGATGAATGATTTTCTCTTTCTTTCTAATGTTTTGTTTAAATCGTATAAAAGTAAAATGAATGTTTTTTTAAAAATTTTGCTTTTAAACGATATAAAGTATTGACTATTAAGTATTACTTGTTTATGTAAATTTTAATATTACCTTTGCAAAAAATTCTTTTAAAAGCATTTCATGGTAAAAAATTACTGTTTAACGATTTTCTGCTTATTATATTCCAGGGATTTTCTCAAAAAAGAGAGGCAAATTTAATGATAAATGCAAGAGCATTACAGGATAAAGTTTTATTACGCTGGGCTGTAGATACTCCTTTAGAATGGAAAAGAGCAAATACTACAGGATTTAAACTTACAAAATTTATCATCAAAAGAGATGGTAAAGTGCTTTTACAACCTGAAAAAACTGAACTATCTTCAAAATTAATTACTCCTGAGCCTTTAGAGAGTTGGATGGATTTAATCCAAAAAGATAACTATGCTGCAATAATTGCTCAGGGTATTTATGGAGAGAGTTTTGAAGTAGGTGATACTAAAGAAGGTCAGATTTCTAAAATAATTAATATTGCAGAAGAGTTAGATCAACGTTATTCTTTTTCTTTGTATGCTGCTGACATGAGTTTTGAAGGTGCTTTAAAAGCAGGATGGGGTTTTGTGGATAAGAATGTAAAAGCAAATGAAGAATATGTTTATCAAATTGCTATAGCTGAAAATCTTTTAGTAAAACCATCTTCTTACGCAATAAGCTTGAAGGATTTTGTACCACTTCCAGCACCTACAGATTTATTTTGTATTACAGATGAGTTTTTAAAAATTTTGAAAAACAATAGCTTCTTTTTTAATTGGAAATAAACCAAATAGAAAGCCTCGTATGAGTACCTCAGAAGTTATACGATATATTATTTATTTCATTTAAGT
>JAAURU010000189.1 GCA_012032075.1 Flavobacterium sp. | reverse complement strand
TACTGCTTATACTGAATATTGGGCTATTTGGATTGATTTCAATCAAAATGGAACATTTGAAACTTCTGAATTAGCTGTTTCAGGTTCTTCTTCAAGTAGTGCTAATTTAACAGGTACAATTACTGTTCCTACTTCAGCTTTAGTTGGAAACACTAGAATGAGAGTTTCTATGAAATACAATGCTGCTCAAACTGCATGCGAGACTTTTAGCTATGGAGAAGTTGAAGATTATACTGTAACAATTGGTGGAACTGCAATAACTTCTTTCGTTGGAGATGTTAGTCAAATAGGAAATGAAGGAAATGTGTTTGAATTTGATATGTATCCAAACCCAACAAATAATGTTTTAAACATTGCAATGGCAGATAACAGAAAAGCATCTTATGTAATCTATAATTTTATGGGACAAAAATTAAAAGCTGATGCAAATTTACAAAGTGAAATCAACGTTTCTGATTTAGCTGCTGGAGTTTATGTTTTAGAAGTAAATGACGGACAGAAATCAATTGCTAAGAAATTCATTAAGAACTAAACTTTAATTCAATTTAACTAAAATGCCCTGAAATTTTCAGGGCATTTTTATTTAATATATTCAGTCTTAATACTTAATACATCAATTTTAATACTTTATAGATTGGCAAAAAATCATTTCCTTTATCATCAGTAATAATAAAAGCAGGGAAATCTTTTACTGTAATCTTACGAACCGCTTCCATTCCTAATTCTTGAAAATCAACCACCTCAACTTTTAAGATATTCTCTTGTGCTAAAATTGCAGCAGGACCACCTATAGAACCTAAGTAAAAACCACCATATTTTGCACAAGCATCAGTAACTTGTTTGGAACGATTTCCTTTGGCTAACATAATCATACTTCCTCCAGCAGCTTGGAATTCGTCCACATAAACGTCCATTCTTCCTGCTGTTGTTGGCCCAAAACTACCCGATGGCATTCCTTCTGGTGTTTTTGCAGGTCCAGCATAATAAACAGGATGGTTTTTAAAATAATCAGGAATTGGTTTACCTGAATCTAATAATTCTTTAATCTTGGCGTGTGCAATATCACGAGCTACAATAACAGTTCCGTTTAATTTTAAACGTGTTTTGATAGGATATTTTGTTAATTCCGCTAAAATTTCAGCCATAGGTCTGTTTAAATCTACTTCAACAGCTGGAGCTAAATGAGGAGCAACATCTGGCAAAAATTGTTTTGGATTGGTTTCTAATTGTTCTACGAAAACACCCTCTTTAGTAATCTTCCCTTTAATATTTCTATCAGCAGAACAAGAAACACCTAAACCAACGGGACAAGAAGCAGCATGTCTTGGTAAACGAATTACTCTTATATCATGTGTAAAATATTTACCTCCAAATTGTGCTCCAATAGCACTTTCCTGACAAATTTCTTGCACTTTTTTTCCCATTCTAAATCTCGAAAAGCCTGTCCAGCCATATTTCCTGATGTTGGTAAATGATCCAAATAACCTGCTGATGCTTTTTTTACGGTTGCCAAATTCGCTTCTGCAGAAGTTCCACCAATAACCAATGCTAAATGATAAGGAGGACAAGCTGAGGTGCCTAAATCTTTTATTTTTGTTCGAATGAAAGTTTCCAATGATTTTTCATTTAAAAGCGATTTCGTTTGTTGGTACAAAAAAGTCTTATTGGCTGAACCACCACCTTTAGCTAAAAATAAAAATTCATAAGAATTTCCTTTTTTGGCATAAATATCAATTTGAGCTGGTAAATTAGAACCCGAATTTTTTTCTTCAAACATACTTATTGGTACAATTTGAGAATAACGAAGGTTTTTCTTTTCGTAGGTATTAAAAATCCCTTTTGACAACCACTCTGCATCATCAACACCAGTATATACGTTTTCACCTTTTTTTGCCATTACTATTGCTGTTCCAGTATCTTGACAAGAAGGTAATTCACCTTCAACAGCTACAACAGCATTTTGTAATAAATTATAAGCTACAAAACGATCATTATCGGTTGCTTCTGGATCATTTAAGATGTTTTCTAGGCTTTTTAAATGTTTGGTTCGTAACATAAACGAAACATCATTCATTGCCACTTCTGAAAGTAATTCTAAAGCCTTTGGGTCAACCGTTAAGATTTCTCTTTCTCCTAATTTTTCAACCTTTACGTAATCGGAACTTATTTTTTTGTATTGCGTATCATCCTTTTGAATTGGATAAGGGTCTTGGTATATAAAATCCATTTTTTGTGTTTTTTAGTGATTGTAAAGTTAGGGAAAGAGAAGGAATTAGAGAAATTTCTAATTGGTCAAAAAAACAATTGATAAAATTAAAGCCATAAGCACTAAAAAACCAATGCTTTCATTCAAACCTTCTTTTCTAATAATTGCTAATGGTTTTTTGCCTAAATGAAAAAGCCATTTCGTTCCAATGCCAATACCATTTAATAAACATTTAAAAATGAAATAACCAATTAGTTCAAAAAATATATCAACGATTATCATGGTTTCTATATTAATATAAAGCTATCCTTTTATTTCAAGCCAAAAAACCAAGTAGCCACTAAAACACCAGTAATTACACAAATTAAATCCACTAAAAGCATCATTCCTAGTGTATAACGCGTATTTTTAATACTTACGGAGCCAAAATACACTGCAATTACATAAAAAGTAGTTTCAGCGCTACACTGAAAAATACAGCTTAAACGACCTGCAAAAGAATCTGGTCCAAAGGTTCTCATAGCATCAATCATAAAACCTCTTGAACCTCCTGAACTAAAAGGTCTTAAGATAGCAACAGGTAGTGAATCGGTAATTTCTTTGGCAACACCTAAATGAGAAAAAACAAAAGAAATACCGTGACTTATAATTTCAAATAAACCACTATTCCTTAATAAAGAAATAGCAACTAACATTCCCATTACATAAGGAAAAATCATAACTCCGGTTTTTAATCCGTTGTTAGCTCCAACTACAAAAGTATCGAACATTGTGGTTTTATGAGCTGTAAATTTTTTTTCATGAATGAAGGAAAATACAAGTGTAAAACCTATTATTAATAGCAATAAAACACCTGATAAATTTGATGTAAAAAAGTTTTTCCCTATTAAATCTAGGGTATTCACATAGAATAGTAAACCAATAATAGCACCAATAAGTCCCATTAAAGTAGCCAATAATGAAACACTTTTAAAACTGATTTTTTGTTTGACACCTACTAATAAAAAGGCTGCTATAGTTCCTACAAAAGAGGTAATAATACAAGGCAACATTACATCAGCTGGATTAGCTGCGTTTTCGGCTGCCCGATAACCAATAATGGATGTTGGAATTAAGGTTAAACCAGCTGCATGTAAACACATAAACATGATTTGAGCATCACTTGCTTTGTCTTTATCTTCATTTAACTCTTGCAAACTCTGCATGGCTTTCAATCCAAAAGGAGTTGCTGCAGAATCTAATCCGAGGAAATTAGCTGCAAAATTCAAAGTCATATAAGATATAGATTCATGATTTTTTGGAAGTGATGGAAACACCTTAGCAAAAGCTGGACTCAATTTTTAGCTAATTTTTCAGAAGCACCTGAAATAATTAATAATTCCATAATACCACAAAAAAAAGCTAGATAAGCAATTAATGGAAGAATCAAATCCATCAAACTACTTTTACACATGGGCAATAAACCGTCTGATTGTTGAACACCACTATATATTTTAACAGATTGTTTATTATAAACATATAGCGTATCTGTATTACTTTTAGCAGTTTTTATTGTAAAAATTTTCTCTTCTGAAGCTAAAATAGAATCTTGAACAAATTGCGGAACATCTTTTAAATATTTTTCAGATATTAAAATTGGCTCTCCTTGTTTACCATTAAAACATAATCGATAGAATAATATTTTGAGGTAAATAAACCAATAATAATAAAAGCAATTGACGAAACAAATATTGCCAACCAAAATCTACTTAATACCATAAAATTGAATTTTTGTAAATATACAATTTATGAGATAAATATCTTTACTATAGTTACTCAAATAAATAAGCCCAACAAAGAAATTATTGGGCTTATTTTATTTTAAAAATTGATTCTAACTATTCTAATTTAAAGCTCCTAGTTGAAAGTAACTTTCCTTTTTCATTGAAAATATTCAAAAAATAAATACCTTTAAATAAGTTCAAATCTTTTATTTCATATTCTTCTTTAATATTATTTATAGTTTTATCATTTTCTACTTTAGATAGAAAGCTGTAAACTAATTCTTTACCGTCAAGAAAAATATTTTTTGTATTCCCAATGTTTTTATTGTTTGTATCAAAAATTTGTACATAAAAAGTATTAGTTATCTTGTTGCTAGATTTGTCTTTAAGTAGCGTATATTCTAGTTGAAGTGTATTAACTTTATTGATATTATTAGTTAATTTTCTGTCTCCAGAATTTTTTACATAAAGTGTTCTAACAGTTGAATTTATTAATCTTACTTCTTCCTCTTCATTTCTTACAATTTCTCTTACAGGTGAGTTATTGTTTAAGCTAGGTTTTGTTGAGTTAATAGAAGAATTGCTAGAATCAGAATTAATTAAAGTTGCTTTTTGAATTGTATTTTAGTGTTGTTAACTGGCTCAACAACGGATTCATTAACAACAACTTTTTTATTACTTTCTTTTTCTGAATTTTGTTTAATTGCTGTAGCTAATTCCTTTTTTAAGGACATTAGATTTGAAACATCTTTTTCTAAAGATTCTATTTTCTCATAAAGTTCATCTACTTTTTTATTTTTGGTTTCTAACTCATATTTTAATACATCATTCTCAATTTTAAGTTGTTCAAATTCTGCTATTTGATCTTTTAGTTGTTGCATTAAAATATCTTTTTCTTTGATTAATTTATCAATCTTAATATAAGAAGCTTCTAATTCAGATTTTACATTAGAAATATTAAAAAAAAGACATTTTTTTACCTAAATCTGTATAGGTTATCAATAAGGTTGAACTTACAACTAGAAGCGTAGCAATAGAAAGGCCTAGTGACCAAGATGCTATTTTAGAATTTTTTTTTATCATAATTTTTTACTCAAGGGTTAGTTAATAGCTTAGAAACCGTAATTGAAACCTAATCCAAATACTTCTCTAATTTGAAAAGCTCCAATTGTATTATCATCATAAATAGCTTGAAAAGCTAAGTTAGTTGATATGTATTTATTAACCTTCATTACTAAATTCATTTGATAATCAATATCCACATTTTGAGGTTTGTCTAAATAATTAGAATACAAATTCAAGATGTTTTCCATTGAAATGTTTTCCATTATATTAAATTTATAATAACCATTCAAAGCCGCACCAAATTCAAATCTTGTAGATTTTCCTTGCTCTACTCCAAAAGCGGAACCAAACTCAGTAAAATGACTATGAACTACAATTAATCTTGAAGTAGCTGGTGCAATATTAACTTTTAAATTATCACTTTTTTTCCACAACATACCAGGACCAAGTTGCAAATAGGCAGGTGAAAAGAAATGTGAATTTCTAACAAATAATTGTTCATTTGTAACTGGATCATTTCCAGCTTTTACAAAACCGGCATCCATTTGTGTTCTAAAGTTTAAAAAACCAGAATAAAACCAGTAACCTTTTGCTTTTTTACCAAGAAGTGATGTGAATTCTAATCTATCATCAGATTTTACAGCATCTTGTCCTTTTAATTGGGTTAAACCATAAGCCGCTATAAATTTATTATCCCAAATCATCTCTGGGGTTTTATAATTAAAATCATAGTTTAAACCCGCATTTCCAGCAATATTTGATGTTCCTCCTGCTTGCCATTCATTGTTAAAGGCAGATTGGTTAAAAAGAAAGACAAAATTACCAGTTCTTTTCCAACCCATATTAGTTGTATCTCTAGCTTTAGCTTCAGCTGCAGAAGTTGTATTGATTAATTCTCCTTCTGTTTTTTGGGAAAAAACACTTATAGAAATAAAGGATAATAATAAAAAGGCTTTTTCATTTTATTTATTTGTTTGTTTTTAATTTTGGGTTTAAGGTATAAAAACTTACAAACAAAAAATAAAAGTTTCGATTAAATGATGCTTATTTTAGTTATACTACTTTATTTTGATTTGTATAAAGGAACAGCAGAACAAGCTTCTCCAAACATAATACTCTTTGCAAAAGGGGTTAGTTTCTGAATTGCTAAAGTATAAATTTGTTGAGGCACTGATTTTTTGGAACAACCTTTTAAAATTAATGGTTTTTCTAAATAAATTGAGTAATCTAAAGTATCCAAAGTCGTTTTATAATGTAATACTAATAATCTTCAATACTTCCTTGAATAACTTGCTTTGCAAAAGGTTGTAAAAATGTAGTTATTAAAGCAAAAGTCCATGCTGGTAAAATGGCATCTGTACTACAAAAAAGAGCAACTCCTTTTCCTTGATAATGAGACCAGTTGTGGTTGTTTAAAGCATTGCGAAAATCTTTTTCCTTTAGAATAAACCCTTCATACAACCATTGCGAAACATCAACAGTAACTATTTCTTCTTTTGGGAAATAATCTTCTAAATCAAAAACTTCTAATTTGCTATTAGCTACTTTATTTATAATTTCTTTTTCCATTTTTTATTTAATTATTGATACCCTTCTGCTTGTAACTGAAATAATTCTGCATATAATTTATTATTTTTCATTAATTCTTCATGCGTTCCAGCTTCTAGAATTTTTCCTTCTTCTAAAACGATAATTCTATCGGCTTGACGAACAGTACTAAAACGATGTGAAATAATAACACTTGTTTTGTTCTTAATTAAATGAATAAGTCGTTCAAAAACTTCACTTTCTGCTTTTGCATCTAATGCAGATGTGGGTTCGTCTAAAATTATCACTTCAGCATTTTTCATATAAGCTCTTGCCAATGCAATTTTTTGCCATTGTCCGCCCGATAATTCTTGCCCTTTTACAAAACGTTTTCCTAGTTGTTGTTCATAACCATAATCTAGTTCTGAAACGACTTCTTCAGCTAAACTTAATTTTGCCGCTTTTCAATGCGTTCCATATTATCAATTTCGTCTATTTTACCAATAGCGATATTTTCTTTTACAGTAAATTC
>JAAURU010000188.1 GCA_012032075.1 Flavobacterium sp. | reverse complement strand
TTGAAAATAAAAAAGTAATTGTACTGTTAAAGATTTTGTTGTAACCCATGATAAAATCAAAGAAATCATTACAAATACTGGAAATTTCCCCACAGATGAAGTAGTTTTAGCAACGGGTGCTTGGAGTCCAACAATTGCCAAAAAACTAGGAGCAAAAATTTCATTATTACCTGGGAAAGGTTATAGTTTTACTTTGTTTGACGAAAAAGAGAAACCAATAATTCCATCCATATTGTGCGAAGGAAAAGTAGCTGTAACACCAATGGATAAAGCCATTCGCTACGGTGGAACAATGGAAATTACACACACAAAAGACACAAGAATAAATACAAATCGTTTGCAAGGAATTGTAAATTCGGTAAATGAGTTTTATCCAAATGTAAAAGTTGGTTTACCAAAAACAGAAGACGTTTGGTACGGATTTAGACCTTGTACTCCTTCTGGAATGCCTATCATTGTAGAGATAAGAAAGTAAAGAATCTTGTTTTGCAACAGGTCACGCTATGATGGGCTTGAGTTTGGCTCCAGCCACAGGGAAAATAGTAACCGAAATTATTCAAAATAAGAAACCATCAATAGGAATCGATTTATTCAAAATATAAGACATCATGAACATTTCAAAACGCAGTTTAACTTTAATTTTATTGGTAATAAATAGTTTTTTTTTGGTGGGCCAAGAAAAGAACGATAAACTATTAACTATCGATAGAATTTACAATTCATCCGAATTTAGACAAGAATACCAAAGTCCAATTCAATGGATTGAAAACGGTGAAGCATACGTAATTATTGAAAAATCAGCAACAAATAACATAGCGAACGAATTAATAAAATACACCACAGCGACTCAAAAAAGAGAAGTTTTAATCGCTTCTGAAGCACTTCAAATCAATGGAAAACCAATTACTATTGAAAGTTTCAGCTTATCATTAGATCATTCTAAAATTTTAATCTTTACAAATAGTTCACGAGTTTGGAGACTAAATACAAAAGGAGATTATTGGTTGTATGATATTGCTTCCAAAAAAATACGGCAAATTGGTCAGCAATTAATTCCTTCTTCATTACAATTTGCCAAACTTTCATCAGATAATTCATTTGTGATTTATGTGTACCAATTCAACTTATACAAAGAAAATTTGGCAACCAATGAAGTCACCCAACTCACATTTAATGATGGTAAAAATGTGATTAACGGAACATTCGATTGGGCATACGAAGAAGAATTTGGCAAAAGAGATGGTTTTATGCTCAATGAAAAATCAGATAAAATTGCTTTTTGGCAACAAGATGTTTCTACAACAGGAACATTTTACATGATTAATAACACCGATTCTATTTATTCAAAACCTATTCCAATACAATATCCAAAAGTAGGAGAAGATCCTTCCTCAACAAAAGTTGGAATTGTAGATTTAGCCACTAATAAAACAACTTGGATTCCAGTCGAAGGAGATGCTATTCAAAATTATATTCCAGGTATGCAATGGGTAACCAATGATTTGTTGCTAATCCAACAATTAAATCGCAAACAAAACGAATTAACAGTTTGGTCTTATCGTCCCTCTTCAAACGAAATTAAAAAGATTTATACCGAAAAAGAACCCACTTGGGTCGATTTAGATTATCCCGATATTTCTAGAAATGGAGATAGTGAAAACAACCTTATTTTGGTAGATAATAACGAATCGTTTCTTCGCTTAACCGAAAATGGAACTTGGAGAAATGTTATTAAAGTGACTATCAAAACAGGTACAATTAAAAAAATTACACCATTCAATTTTGATGTGGCAATAGTTTTGGGAACTTCAAAAGACCAACTGTATTTTATAGCTTCACCAAAAACCTCCACACAACGTTATTTATATGCAACTGATTTACAAGGAAGAGGAAAGTATAAAAGAATAACTCCAGAAGTTTTTTCAGGAATAAACACTTACAATTTGTCTCCAAATGTAAAGTATGCTTTTCATAGTAACCAAAGCACAGCCAAAAGTAAAACGACTGATTTAATTAATTTACCAAATCATAAGGTGCTAAAAAACATAATTGAAAACAAGAATTTCAAAGAAGCGTTATCAAAATTAAGTCTGCCAGAAATTAAGTTCCTACAGTTAAAAACTGAAAACGGAATTGAGATAGATGCAAGAGTAGTTTATCCTATCAATTTTGATGCTTCTAAAAAATATCCAGTCTTGTTTCATGTGTATGGAGAACCATGGGGTAGCGTGGCAAATGATACTCAAATTGGTTTATGGAATATCATGATGGCTCAAAAGGGATTCATTATAGTAGATATGGACAATAGAGGAACTCCGTGCTTAAAGGGAAGTCAATGGAGAAAATCAATCTACAAAAGAGTAGGAGTTATAAATGCAAGTGACCAAGCCGAAGCAGCAAAAGAACTTTTAAAATTATCTTATGCAGATACAAAAAGAGTAGGTGTTTGGGGTTGGAGTGGAGGAGGTTCCATGACGTTAAACTTACTTTTCAAATATCCAGAAATTTATAAAACTGGTGTAGCCGTTGCAGCAGTTGCTAACCAATTAACTTATGATAATATTTATCAAGAACGCTACATGGGTTTGCCACAAGAAAACAAACAAGAATTTATTGATGGTTCACCTATTACTTATGCTAAAAACCTTAAAGGAAACTTATTATACATTCATGGCACAGGTGATGATAATGTGCATTATCAAAATGCGGAAATGTTAATTAACGAACTCATAAAACAAAACAAACAATTTCAGGTTTTCCCTTATCCAAATCGTTCTCATGGCATTTATGAAGAGCAAAACACTTCAAGACATTTATATACTATGATAACTAATTACTTTATGGATAATTTAATGAATTTGAAGTAAGTAGTAGGTAGTGTCTTAAAAAGTGTGTAAAGTAAAAGTTTAGTAAATTTAAATAATGACCAAAAATGATAGTTTCAATTGTAAAAAAAATGGTCTATAATATTTTTTGCAATGCTATTGGTAAAATGCGAGTGACAAATTTGCTATAGGCAATTTCTGAAGGATGTAAACCATCATTAGCTACTAAATTAGGTTGTTGTAATCCTAATCTTGTAATATCAGTTATATTTATAAAGGTAATATTGTTTTGGTTGGCATAATTTTCAGCAAAAGTATTATAGGTGTCAATCTGAGAAGAGATGTTTGTATTTCCATTTCCAAAATGTGTGTATGCATAATCTGGAATTGAAATAATAATCACATTAGATTTATTTCCATTAGATAATTGAATTGCTTTGTTTACCAATGTAGGAAATTCAGTTTCATATAAACTGAAGGGTTTATTTTGATATTGATTATTTACTCCAATTAATAGTGTAACAAAATCATAATCTGTTGCAGGATTTTCATTGGCAATAGCCGAAATTAAATTGGTAGTAGTCCAACCTGTTTGCGCAATAACTTTTACAGAAAAAGAATAATTAGAAGGTTTATTTCTAATTAAACTATCTTTTAATTGCTCAGGAAATTTGCATGTGTTGCAAACGCTTTGACCAATGGTATAACTGTCCCCTAAAGAAAGTATTTTTACCGTTTTTTTATTTGGTAAACTTTGTTCTATTACCATTTCTTGTGTACTACAATTTATAAATGATAATAGAACAATTGATAAAGCTATTTTAAGTAATTTAAGCATTATGCCATTTCAATTTCTTTCTTATGAATTTCTTCTAGAATAGCATCCCAAAGTCCAATTCTTTTTTGAAGGGCTAAAATTGAAATATCTTCCACTTCTTTCCATTTTTTTTCATTGTTTTCACACAATTCTTCAATCATTTTCATTGCCATTGGGCCATGTTCATTAGCATCAATAGCAATATGACGTTCAAAATAATATATGAGTTTAGATAAATCTTTATCTGGAAAGTTTTTTGAAATTCATTTAAAATTGCCGTAAACATATCTGGAATTAAATCTTCTCTACCAAATGTGAAAGCAGCTGCAATTTGGTGAGAATCTCCTTCTTCAATAACTCTAAATGTGAAATCTAAGAATTCTTTTACATTTGGGTGTAAATCACTATGTTTTATTGAAACAAAAATATTTTTTGTAGCTTCAACATCGTCTAAAAAGTTTTCAATTGGATTTACATTAGCACCTGTAGCCTTCATGGCTTCTATGTATAATTCATAGTGGCTTCTTCTATTTCCTTTTTGGTCAATATCGGATTCTTCTGCAACCACTATTTCGTTAATTAAATAGCGAATTTCTGGGTTGCCAAGAGGAATCCAAGGAGTTGATGTACAAGTTAATTTACTTTGTAAAGCTTTTAGTAAAGACATAAAATCCCATACTGCAAAAACATGATTTTCTAAAAAACAATTAAGATCATCAACATTTTTTATTATATTGTATAAGGAATGCTGTAATAGTTGATTTTTGTATGGTTGAATATTGCGGTTAATAGTTTGGGTATCCATAATATTGATTTTTAATATATTTACGAAATCTACTTATTTTTAGATTGCAAATAATATACCAAAATTAAAAATGCTTCGCAATATAACGAAGCATTTTCTATTAATTTTATCTATTGTTTAATTTGAAAACTTAATTTTTTGGAGTTTGGAATTTTCTTTTTGGAATTTATAACTTTTATTTAAAAGCATTTAAGCCTGTAATATCCATTCCTGTAATCAATAAATGAATATCATGAGTTCCTTCATAAGTAATTACACTTTCCAAGTTCATCATGTGTCTCATAATAGAATATTCTCCAGTAATTCCCATTCCACCTAAAATTTGTCTAGCTTCTCTTGCAATATGAATAGCCATATCAACATTGTTTCGTTTTGCCATAGAAATTTGAGCTGTAGTTGCTCTTCCTTCATTGCGTAAAACACCAAGTCTCCATGTTAATAATTGTGCTTTTGTGATTTCAGTAATCATTTCAGCCAATTTCTTTTGTTGTAATTGTGTTGCACCGATAGGTTTATCAAATTGGATACGTTCTTTTGCATAGCGTAAAGCAGTATCATAACAATCCATTGCTGCACCAATAGCTCCCCAAGCAATTCCATAACGAGCAGAATCCAAGCATCCTAGAGGAGCACCTAAACCAGATTTATTAGGTAATAAGTTTGCTTTTGGTACTTTTACATTATCAAAAATTAATTCCCCAGTTGCAGAAGCACGAAGAGACCATTTATTATGAGTTTCTGGTGTTGTAAAGCCTTCCATTCCACGTTCTACGATTAAACCATGAATTCTACCTTCTTCGTTTTTTGCCCAAACAACTGCAATATCTGCGAATGGAGCATTAGAAATCCACATTTTAGCTCCATTTAAAAGATAATGATCTCCCATATCTTTAAAATTGGTAGTCATTCCTCCAGGATTTGAACCATGATCAGGTTCTGTTAAACCAAAACAACCTATAAATTCTCCAGAGGCTAATTTTGGTAAATATTTCATTCTTTGCTCTTCATTTCCATATTTCCAAATAGGATACATAACTAACGAAGATTGAACAGAAGAAGTAGAACGGACACCAGAATCTCCTCTTTCTATTTCTTGCATGATTAAACCATAAGAAATTTGGTCTAAACCAGCACCACCGTATTCAACTGGAATGTATGGTCCAAAACCACCTATTTCAGCTAATCCTTTTATAATTTGTTTTGGGAACTCAGCTTTTTGCGCATATTCTTCAATAATTGGAGATACTTCTCTTTTTACCCATGCACGAGCCGAGTCACGAACCAGTTTATGTTCGTCATTTAACAAATCATCTAATAGATAATAATCTGGAGCTTGAAATAAGTCTGGTTTCATATATTTAAAATTTATTTTAAAGATAATATATAGTATCGCTTTATTTATATTCGCTTTCTGTAGCAAACTTATTTTAAAAGCGATTTTATAATTAAGTTACTATTATTTGCTATTCCATTAACAGCAAAGTTTAATTCTAGTAACAAAAGTAGTTAAAGATTTTTAACAAATCAACGAACAAATGTTATATTTTTTAATGAAAAAATTTAAAAAACAGTATATGATTTTCTCTATGTTTTAATAAATGTTACTTTTGTTTAAGTTAAAAACTCTCTAGAATGAAAAACTTTATAAGCCTGTTTTTTTTAACGCTATCAATTTCACTATTCTCCCAAGAAGCAATAAATATTAGTGATGAAGAGTTTGTTGAGTTGCAAGCTAAAGCTAGGTCTTTTTTCATACAAATCGAGATAGCTCTTTTTATTACATTAATAGAATTGAAAAATCAAATAATAAAATTCACATTGCTTACGCTAAAGGGACAAAAAGTTATTTAACAGCATTAAACGGTGATGTAGATAAAGCAATTTTTTCTTTTAAAGAAACAATAAAATTTATTAATAGTTTACCAAAATCAAATTTGAAATTTCAAAATGAATCCTATATATACAATTATATGGGTAATATTTATTATCATCAAAAAAAATTTTCTAATGCATTAGAATGTTACACAAAAGCTAAAGAATTAGCAGTAATCATTAACGATGTAGTACAAATTATCAAAGTAAATTTGAATATAGCTATAATCAATTCCGAAGTTGGAAATTATAATAAAGCCATTGCTACCTATAAGGAATTAGAAGCACTTATAGATGCAAATCAATTAATTTATTCTCAGCAAGAATTTTTGAATGAAAAATGTAAAATTAATTTGAATATAGGTATCGCTTTTGAAGATTATTTTAATAAAAATAGAAATAAAACAAATTTAATAGATTCCTCCTTTTACTATTATAATAAATCATTGCTTTTTAGTCAAAATGATTTAAGTTTAAAACTTAAAACTTTAAAAATATTGGAAATATTTACTATTATAAAAATAATTTTGATTTAGCAGAGAAAAATTATCTTTCTAGTTATTCTCTTTCTAAAGAAAATGATTTTTTATCAGAATTTTATAGTTCAAATTATAATTTAGGCCTTATAAATTTTGGTAAAAAGCAATATAATAAATCGTTGCCATTTTTTAAAAGAGTTGATTCCTTGTATAAAACTCAAAATAATTTAGGAATAATGGAATTTGTAGATTCAAATTACAGACAATCAGTTATATATGATTATTAGACGAGCCAGAAAAATCAATAGAACATGCTAATATTTATA
>JAAURU010000187.1 GCA_012032075.1 Flavobacterium sp. | reverse complement strand
AATTAATAGGATATAAATGATAAAAAGAATATATAAATAAGGATTTTATCCAACCGCCAAATTTGACCTGTTCAAGCACAACGATTTGTATTGTTAAATAAAACAATAAAACGGATTAGGTTTAAAATGAAATTGCTATTCATTATTTTTTTGTTGGGTCTTTTTCAGTTTCTGTTTCCAGATCTTGTTTTTCTTTTTTCTTTTTAGCACGAAGTTTTTCTTGCTCTTTTTTATTAAATGTTTCTTGTGGTCTTGCCATTAACGAATTAAAATTTTAAATGATTACTGTAAAAAGTCAGAAAAACTATTATTAGAAGTGGAATAATTACTAAGTAGTAATAAATCGCAAATAAAGAAAGGGTTTTATAAACTTTTATGTTACAAATATACAATAATAATTTAAGCTATATGAATTATTTTAAGATTTTGATTTCCAATATTTTATTCCTAATTTATATTAGTAAATAGCAATTATTGTTAATTCCTTATACGATTGTTAAACTTATCACAAACCAAAAAACACGGCTAAAAGCCAAAGTTTTTTTGTATTTTTGAATCATTATATAATAGCATGAAAGAAGAAAAAGTAATTTTAGTAGATACAAATGATGAGCCTGTAGGTTTAATGAATAAAATGGCAGCTCACGAACAAGGAATTTTGCATAGAGCATTTTCTGTTTTTATTTTAAATGCTAAAAATGAAGTCATGTTACAACAGCGTGCAGCTCAAAAATATCACTCTCCTTTATTATGGACAAACACTTGTTGTAGTCATCAACGTGCTGGTGAAAGCAATATTCAAGCAGGAAAAAGAAGACTAGAGGAAGAGATGGGTTTTGTTACAGATATTAAAGAACTGTTTCATTTTATATATAAAGCTCCTTTTGATAACGGTTTAACTGAACATGAATTGGATCATGTGATGATAGGTCGTTATGAAGGTGAGCCAAATATTAATAAAGAAGAAGTAGAAGCCTGGAAATGGATGAATATTGAAGCTATTAAAGAAGACATGAATGTTAATCCGAAACTTTATACAGTGTGGTTTAAAATCATTTTTGATGAATTTTATCATTATTTAGAAAGGCATAAAATATAAATTCAAAGAACCAAATTCCAAATTTCGACCATATTTTTTAAATTCTAATTTCTAACTTCAAATTTCTAATGCAAGTAACGGTTTCTAGAAAAGCTCATTTCAACGCAGCACATCGATTGTATCGCAAGGATTGGTCAAATGAAATGAACAACAAAGTCTTTGGCAAATGCAATAATCCAAATTATCACGGACATAATTACGAATTAATAGTAAGTGTTACTGGAGATATCAATCAAGAAACAGGTTTTGTTATTGATGTCAAAATTTTATCAGATTTAATTAAAGAGCATATTGAGAATGCTTTCGATCATAAAAATTTAAACCTAGATGTTCCCGATTTTAAAGATTTGAACCCAACAGCAGAAAATATTGCGGTTGTTATTTGGAACAAACTTAGAGAGCACATAGATTCTAAAATGGAATTAGAGGTTGTTTTATATGAAACACCAAGAAATTTTGTAACCTATAAAGGAAATTAAAATGGCAGGATTAAAAGAAGGAGATGTAGTTCCAAATTTTTCAGCAAAAACCCAAGATGGAACTGTTTTTAATTGGAGTGAAAATGTAGGTAAACCAACAGTAATTTATTTTTATCCAAAAGATGATACTCCAGGATGCACAGCTCAAGCATGTAGTTTTAGAGATGAATATCAGGATTTTAAAGATTTAGGAGCAGAGGTAATAGGAGTAAGTGGAGATTCGGAAAAATCGCATGTGAAATTTGCTAAGAAATACAATTTACCTTTTATTTTATTATCTGATAAAGATAAAACGATTAGAAATTTATTTAACGTTCCCACTAATCTATTAGGCTTGATTCCTGGAAGAGTTACCTATATAATTGATAAAGAAGGAAAAATAGTTTCAATTTTTAATAGTATGAGAGCAACAAATCATATTCCTGTAGCTTTGAAAACTATTAGAGAAATGAAATAAGAAAGTTCAACTGAACGATATTATTTAAACAATCATCATTCAAAATGATTAATTCGTCGAAAAATACATTTATACTGCTATAATTTCCGCATATTTGTACTGTAAACATTGAAAGTATGAAACTTTACCCATTAATATTTGAACCTATTTTTAAAGAGCGCATTTGGGGTGGTACCAAATTAAAAACAGAGTTAAACAAAACATTTACATCAGAAAATATAGGTGAAAGTTGGGAATTATCAACTGTTCCTTCTCAAATTAGCATTATAAATAATGGTCCTTTAAAAGGAAAAAGCATTACTGATTTAATCGATTTGTGTCCAAATGAATTTTTAGGCAAGAGTGTTATTGAACGTTTTGGGAAAAAATTCCCATTGCTATTTAAATTTATTGATGCACATAAGGATTTGTCTATTCAATTACATCCAAATGATGAATTGGCTAAAAAAAGACACAATTCTTTTGGTAAAACCGAAATGTGGTATGTTATGCAAGCCGATGAAAATGCACGTTTAGTAGTAGGTTTTAAAAAGGAATCCAATAAAGAAGATTTTATAAAACATATTGAAGACAAATCTTTGGTTTCGATTCTTAACGAGATTCCAGTTAAAAAAGGAGATGTGTTTTTTCTAGAAACAGGAACTATTCATGCCATAGGAGAAGGAGTTTTAATTGCAGAAATCCAGCAAACAAGCGATATTACCTATCGTATTTACGATTGGGATAGAGTAGATGAGAACGGAAATAGTAGAGAATTACACACCGATTTAGCATTAGATGCCATCAATTTTAAGAAAACTAATTCGAAAGTGGCTTATACTTCCATCAAAAATCAATCTAATGTTTTGGTAGATTGTCCTTATTTTAAAACTAATTTAATTCCTTTAAAAAGGAGAAGTGTCTTGGGAAAAGAAAAATGATGCATTCACAGTTTTAATGTGTACAGAAGGGAATTATGAGCTTTTTTACGAACATGATGCCTACTCTTTTAAAAAAGGAGATACAGTACTTATACCAGCTACTACCGAATATCTTAAACTAGCTGGAAAAGCAACCTTATTAGAAATTTCTATTTAATTCAAAATCATTAGAATATATTGTTTAATTTTGCATCAAATTTTAAATAAATAAAAAATGGCAAGCGTTAAAAACTTGAAAAAAGAAATCAACTATGTTTTAGGTGATTTAGTAAACATTGTATATGTGTGGGAATTGACAAATGGTGGAAAACCAACAGAAACTACTGATGCAATTATTGAAGAGATTTATGACAACTACGATGCATTAGTAACAAAAATAAACCAAAAAGATGTTGCTAATAAAAAAGCTCATTTTAAACAAATTCGTAAAGAATATGAAGCGACTGCAAATCAAATAGTTGAAAAAATTAACGGATTGAACTAAAAAAAATGATAAAAAAATTGCGGTTTTTTTTGCAAATATAAAAATGAAATATATATTTGCACCGCAATTAAGATGCCGATGTAGCTCAGCTGGCTAGAGCAGCTGATTTGTAATCAGCAGGTCGTGGGTTCGAGTCCCTCTATCGGCTCTAAATATAAAAAAGGAAAGCGAAAGCTTTCCTTTTTTTGTTTTAAATATTTTATTATCTCTTAATTTTGTAAAAACGTTTTTATTAGTTTACCAACTGATTAATTCAATTAGAAGGGCCATTATCAACTCTAGCTTCTATTACATTTTCAACTGAGTCGCTTATATTTTCAAGTAAATCATAACCTGTGAGCGCTTCTATTGCATTAACAGAAGTTCTAAAAGAAGTCCAGCTGGTGCTTATACCTTGATCATTTGGAACATTAATGGCAATTACTCTTGTGCTAGTAGTAACTCTAGTGATGTCGTTTGATCCATTTGGTAAAATAAGAGCCACTTTCCAGAAAGAATCGGGAACGGTTATTCTGCTATTTGAAATAGTAGTTGCCGCTCCATTACTGCCAGTTCCTCCACTACCTGCAACTCCAGCTATAATGTGTACTTCATTACCGGCAGCCGTTAACGAACGTAAATAAATTTCAAAATCTGCCCATGATTTCTGATTGTTATCTGGTGCTTGTGGAGCAATATTACTTGTAAAATAAGTAGCTTCATTGTCGGTTGTGTTGCCATTTCTATCTGCCGATGCACATAAATGTCCTCTATCAAAACCAGAACCTACATAGTCATTGGTATCAGGACTATAAAAATTACTTGGTAAAGCAGTATCAGATTTAAAGCAATCGCATCTTGGTGTTGAACCTGTCCATGCGCTACTTAAATGCCAACTTACCCAGTTTGAAGTTCCTCTGTTATTATTATAGGATAAAGTGTACTGACTTCTCGATAAAAAATAATTGGCATTCGAAGTACTGGCATCAGATGGATTTCCAAAAGTTAAGTTGCTATCTCTAGTAGCTACTGAGGAGTTGCTTCCTGAAGTTTTGATTTCTATATTATCAATGTTTATTCTTCCTGTTCCATCTGTTTTGTATATTCCATATCTTACTGCTCTTCTTTCATTTAATGTTATAGAAACGGTGTTTAATGTTGTGGAATTTGTCGTTATGGTATTCCCAACAAAACTCCAGTTAGCTCCATCATCATAAGAAGCGATTAGTCTCCAGGCTGAGTCGCTGTCTGACCCATATTTTGCATGACGAATTAAAATGGTTTCTGCACCAAAATCCATATTAAATGACATTATTATATAGGAACTTGTACCAGTAATTCGAGCAGCTTTTGATCCAAATTTACGATCATTTGTTAAATCTCCTAGTAATGCATTAGCAAAGAACCAAGTTCCAGAAGATAGATTTACACTTCCATTTGCATAACTTGTTTTTGTTCCACTTTCAAATGTTTCGGTAAAACTGTTTGTTCTTGCAACTGGACTAAAATTATGTTCGTGTGGTCCTTCGTTGTCATATAAGTTAATTTCAGCTGGAATTTCTTCAGTAACAGTTATAGGTGAATTGTTGTTGAAATCATTGACTTGTTCGTCGTCAAAATCATTACAACTTAAGATAAAAATAAAAAGCGATAGTGCGACCAGAGGTCTAATTTTTAAAATTTTCATGTTGTTTTTGTTTGTTTGTTTGTTTGTTTGTTTGTTTGTTTTGTGGAACTAAAGTTACAGGTTTATGCTATTTGTTTTTATTATTAAATTATTATGTAATGGTTAAGAGATGGATAGTTAATTTAGTTTTATATTACCAAAGAGATTATTCTATTTCCAAAAAATCAACTTTTATTAAAAAAAGAGCTATATCCATTAATACTAAAAATGATTAATTTTATAAAAGTAAAAATTCATTTTCCCAACGAAAACGTTTGATAAAATGCTGATTTTTAACAAATCAATAATATTTTATTATATAAACTACTTTGTGCTTTAAATATTTGTTTGTTAGCCAAAATAATAAGACTTTTATACAAGGCTTTAATAAATAAATTGAATTGTAATAATAAAATTGAAACTTAAACAACATGAAAGCTATTCCACAAAACATAATAATAGAGGAGTTGTTACAACAAAAAGAGTATTTAGTAGATGGTGAATTAAAAATTTGGGAAGGCGATATGGCACCCGTTATTTCAAGTATTTCCAGCACTGATAATTATGTGCCTACGCTTTTAGGATCAGTACCAAATATGACCGAAGTAGCCGCTTTAGAAGCATTAGATTCCTCAGTAAAAGCCTATAACAATGGTCAAGGCGATTGGCCTACTATGAAGGTACAAGATCGTATTAAATGCATGGAAAATTTTGTAACTCAAATGAAGGAAACAAGAACTGAGGTAGTAAATCTATTGATGTGGGAAATTGGAAAAACTTTACCTGATAGTCAAAAAGAATTCGATAGAACAGTCGAATACATTGAAGATACAATTCAAGGATACAAAGATTTAAACCAAGAAGGAAATCGTTTTAATAAAGTTCAAGGAATAAATGCGATGATTAAACGAAGTCCGCTTGGAGTTGTCTTGTGTTTAGGGCCTTATAATTATCCTTTAAATGAAACTTTTTCACTATTAATTCCAGCAATAATAATGGGAAACACCGTTTTGTTTAAACCAGCAAAATTTGGAGTTTTACTACTATCTCCTTTACTAAAAGCGTTTCAAAGCTCGTTCCCAAAAGGAGTTATCAACATATTATATGGTAGAGGTAGAGAAGTAGCAGCACCTATTATGAAATCAGGTTTAATAACGGTTTTATCTTTAATTGGAAACAGTAAATCGGCTATTGCTTTACAAGATTTGCATCCTAATAAAAACAAATTACGTTTAATATTAGGCTTGGAAGCCAAAAACCCAGCGATTATATTACCAGATGCTAATTTAGATTTAGCCGTTTCCGAATGTATCTCAGGCTCACTTTCTTTTAACGGACAAAGATGTACGGCTTTGAAAATCATTTACGTTCACGAATCGATTGCTGCTGAATTCAACAAAAGATTTACAGAAAAAGTCGATGCACTGAAATTTGGAAATCCATGGGAAGAAAACGTGTTCTTAACTCCATTACCAGAACCAAACAAATCCGATTATATTCAAGAATTAATTGATGATGCCAAAGCCAATGGTGCTTCAGTAATTAATAAAAGAGGAGGAGAACGCATGGATAATTACATTTTTCCAGCCGTTTTATTCCCAATAAACAAAAAAATGAGAGTCTATCACGAAGAACAATTTGGACCAGTCGTACCTATTTTAACTTTCAAAAACATACAAGAACCATTAGACGATATGGCAGCTTCAGATTATGGACAACAAGTAAGCCTTTTTGGTAAAGATATTAAAACTGTTGCTCCTTTAATTGACGTTTTAGTAAATTTAGTATGTAGAGTAAACTTAAATAGTTCCTGTCAAAGAGGACCAGATGTTTTCCCATTCACAGGAAGGAAAGATTCAGCAGTAGGAACACTAAGTATTCACGATGCCTTACGCTCGTTCTCTATTCGAACATTCGTAGCCTCAAAAGATAACGACTATAATAATGCTATCTTACAAGAATTATTAGATAGTAAAAAAAGTAATTTCATTAATACCGATTATATTTTATAGATTTACATTTTTAAAATAGACATAGAAATGACTTTTATAAAAAAAATATTTAGGTGCTAAACGAACACGATGCATTTTAATTGAATGTAATGGATTTTTATTTAAATA
>JAAURU010000186.1 GCA_012032075.1 Flavobacterium sp. | reverse complement strand
GTGATGAAATTAGATTTAGAAAGTGCCAAAAAATTAGTTAAAGTAGAACAAAATGGAAAAGCGGTTAAGGTTAAATTTGATAAAGATTTAAGTGGTAAAAAAGAATTCAAATTTGTTATTGATAGTATTCAAAGATTTGTAGATGATAGCAAAATAACTATTAATTGGAATGGAAAAGAGGTTGGAATTGACCAAAAGGGAACATTAGAATATGAAATCCCTGGTAAAAACAATTTTAAAATTGTAAATGCTGAAGTACAACAGGATAATAATCAAGTGTTATTATTAAACTTTTCAGATCCATTAAAAAAAGGACAAGATTTTGATGGCTTAATTAATGTGGAATCAGCAACCAATTTAAAGTTTTCGACAGCTGGAAATTTACTAAAAGTATTATTTGAAGAACCTTTAAAAGGTGAGCTTTTAGTTGAAGTTTTTCAAGGAATACAGAGTGAAGATGGTTATAAAATGAAGCAAAATTTTTCTCAAAAAATCTCATTTCAGCAAATAAAACCAGCCGTTCGATTTATAAAAAGTGGTACTATTTTACCTAGCTCGAATAATTTAAAAATTAATTTTGAAGCGGTTAATTTAAGTGCTGTTGATGTAAAAGTTTATAAAATCTATAAAAACAACATACTTCAATTTCTTCAAGACAATCAAATTAATGGGAATAGAAATTTGCAAAAAGTAGCTTCCCCAGTTGCTAAACAAAAAATTGTAATAAAAACAAGTAACCTTATTAATTACAGTAAATGGGGTGCTTATGCATTAGATTTATCTAAAATAATCACACCAGAACCTGGAGCTATTTATCGAGTAGAATTAACAGTTAACAAAAAGTATTCGTTATATAAATGTGCAGCTTCAGATGAAGATGAAATTACTAATGATGAAGAGGATTATGATTCGGATGAAATAAGAAGTAATAATGACTATTATGATGATTATTATTATGATGAATATGATTGGTATGATAGAGAAGATCCATGCACAAATTCCTATTATTATAGAAATACTATTGCGACAAATGTTATAGCAACTGATTTAGGTGTTATTGCAAAAAGAGGCGAAAACGGATCTTACTTTTTTGCAGTTAATGATATAATTTCTACAAATCCAGTTTCTGGAGCTACTATAGATTTATATGATTTCCAACAACAAAAATTAGCTTCAATTACTTCAGATAGTGATGGAATTGCAACGGCTGATGTTAAGAGATATGCCTATTTTGCTATAGTTACTAAAGATAAAAACACAACTTATGTAAAATTAGATGAAGGACAGTCACTATCAGTGAGTAATTTTGAAGTTAGTGGAGAAGCGCTACAAAAAGGCTTGAAAGGTTATATTTATGGTGAAAGAGGAGTTTGGAGACCAGGAGATACCTTGCATATTGCATTTATGTTGAATGACAATGAAAGTAAGCTTGAAAAATCACATCCTATAAAGTTCAAATTATCTGATCCACGAGGTAAATTAATGTATCAAGCAGTTCAAAAATACAATGAGAATAATCATTACAAGTTCAAAGTAGTGACTAAAGATGTAGATATTACTGGAAATTGGGAAGCTAAAGTATCTGTAGGTGGTGCTCATTTCTTTAAGTCAATAAAAATTGAAACCATAAAGCCAAATCGTTTAAAAATCAAAAATAGTTTTGCCGATGCTCAAATTTCAGGAAATAGTGCAAATAAAGGAAAGTTAGAGGTAAATTGGCTTCATGGAGCTGTTGCTAAAAATTTAAAGGTTGAAATGCAAGCGAAATTCATGAAGGAGCAAACTACTTTTAAAGGGTATTCCAATTATGATTTTGATGATGATGTTAGAGATTTTTATACTGAAGAAGTAAATGTTTTTTCTGGTAATGTAGATGATAATGGTAAAACAGATTTGACTCTTCAGCCAAAAGTAACTAATCAAGCTCCAGGGAAATTAAAAATTGTAATGCAAACAAAAGCTTATGAAAATGGAGGAGATTTTAGCACAGATGTAGTTACAGCAAGTTTCTCTCCATACAAAACATACATAGGCTTAAAAAGTCCTGAAGCTAATAAATATGGAATGCTGGAAACAGGGAAACTGAATCGTTTTGAAATTGTAACACTTTCAGAAAATGGCAAACCAAAGGCAGTTCGTAACCTTGAAGTTCGAGTGTATAAAGTAGAATGGAGATGGTGGTGGAATTCTTCAGGAGATGATTTAGCAAGATATAATTCTGAAAACGTAACGACGGCTTACAAAAACTTTAATATAACTACTAATAGTGCAGGAAAAGGAAGTTTCCAATTTACAGTTCCAGAAGACGATTGGGGAAGATATTTAGTAAGAGTTGTTGATCCAAATGATGGTCACGCAACCAGTACAACGGAACTTATCGATTGGCCTTATTGGTCTGGAAAAACAAAATCAGGTGATGCTTCTACTGCAAATATGCTTGTTTTTGCAGCTGACAAAGAAAAATATGCTGTTGGAGAAAAAGCCATGATTTCATTTCCTTCAAGCGAAGGAGGAAGAGCTTTAATTTCATTGGAAAACGGTTCCAAAGTGGTACAAACACTTTGGACAAACACCACTAAAGGAGAAACAAAAGTAGAAATTCCTGTGACACCAGAAATGGCTCCAAATGTGTACATCAATATCACGTTATTAAAACCTCATGCATCTACTTTAAATGATACTCCAATACGAATGTATGGGATTATTCCAATTGAAGTAATCGATAAAAATACAGTTTTAGAACCCCAATTATCAATGCCCGAAGTTTTGCGACCAGAGCAAAAAGCAACATTGAAAGTAAGTGAGAAAAACGGGAAAGAAATGACTTATACCGTTGCGATTGTAGATGAGGGATTATTGGATTTAACTCGTTTTAAAACACCAAATGCTTGGGATAAGTTTTATTCAAAGCAAGCTTTAGGCGTTAAAACCTGGGATGTTTATGATGATGTTATTGGGGCTTATGGTGGAAAAATAAACCAAATATTTAGCATAGGTGGTGATGAAGATTTAGGTGGTGGAAAAGCTAAAAAAGCAAATCGTTTCAAGCCTGTTGTTATTTATCTTGGACCATATAAATTAGGAAAAGGAGAATCAAAAATACATACCATTGAAATGCCTAATTATGTAGGTTCTGTTCGTACTATGATTGTAGCTGGTGATGCGAAAACAAATGCCTATGGAAGTGCTGAAAAAACAACTCCAGTTAGAAGTCCATTAATGGTTTTAGCTTCTGTACCAAGGAAAATTTCTCCAAATGAGAAAATTACGTTACCAGTTACTATTTTTGCAATGGAAAACCAAATTAAAAATGTATCAGTTCAGGTTAAAACCAATAACGGAATCCGAATTTTAGAATCGGCTACCCAAAAAATAAGTTTTAGTTCTCCTGATGAAAAAATGCTATATTTCAATTTGGAAGTTGGTGATATAACTGGAATTGGAAAAATTGAAGTAATTGCAACATCAGGTTCAGAGAAAGCTTCTTTCCCAGTTGAAATAGATATCACAAACCCAAATCCTGAAACTAGTGATTTTATAGATATGGTTTTAGAACCAAATACTACAAAAGCAATAAATTGGTCAACCTTTGGAGTAGTTGGAACAAATAATGCACAATTAGAAATTTCTTCTTTCCCAACGATTGATTTCAACCGAAGATTAAAATATCTAATTCAATATCCTCATGGTTGTGTGGAACAAACAACCTCAAGTGTTTTTCCACAATTATATTTAGCTGATATTGTTGCTATTGATGATGCTAGAAAACAAAAAATCCAATATAATGTTAATCAAGGAATCCAACGATTAGGAAGATTCCAAGTATCAAACGGAGGATTGTCTTATTGGCAAGGAGATGCAAATCCAGATGATTGGGGTTCTTCTTATGCAGGTCATTTTATGATTGAAGCAGAGAAAAAAGGCTATGTTTTACCTTCTGGATTCAAACAAAAATGGTTGTCTTATCAACAAAGACAAGCGAAACAATGGAGATTTAATGCTAGTTACTACAATGATTTCGCACAAGCATATCGTTTATATACATTAGCTTTAGCTGGTTCAGCCGATTTAGGTTCTATGAACAGGTTAAGAGAAACGGTTGGTATTTCAGATGAATCAAAACTTCGTTTAGCAGCTTGTTATGCGATAATTGGTCAAAAACCTGCAGCTCAAAAATTAATTACTTCAGTAGGTTCATTCGAATTTAATCCAAGAAGATACTATTATTATGGTTCTGAAGATAGAAGTAGAGCAATGTTATTAGAAACCTATTTATTAATGGATGATAAAACAAAAGCTTTTTCATTGGCAAACATATTAGCTAAAAGTTTATCTTCAAATCAATATATGAATACGCAAACAACAGCTTATTCGTTATACGCTATGTCAAAATTTGCTGCTAAAAACGGTGAAAAAGGAGTAAATGTAGCTGTTAATTTTGGTGGAAAATCAGAGAATTTAACAACACAAAAATCGGTTATTGATAAAAAACTAGAGGTTAAAAAAGGAGCGTATTCGGTTTCTATAAAAAACAATAATAACAATACTATTTATGTGAGAGTTTTAAATAGTGGTGTATTGCCAATAGGTGAAGAAAAAGAAATTCAGAAAAACTTATCAGCTGTACTATCTTATAAAAATAAAACAGGTGCTTCAATTAATTTTGATGCTGTTAATCAAGGAACAGAAATTCTAGCTCAAATAACGATTAGAAATAATTCAACTGAACGAATTCAAAATGTAGCTTTAACTCAAATTGTACCTTCAGGATTTGAAATCATGAATTCTCGTTATACCGATTTTGGAAGTGCTACAGAAAACAAAGCTGATTTTATTGACATTCGTGATGATAGAACTTATTTTTACTTTGGTTTAAATTCCAATGAATCTCGAACGTTCTCCGTTTTATTGAATGCATCTTATTTAGGAAGTTATTATTTACCCGGAATTCAATGTGAAGCTATGTATGATGACAATTACATTGTGAGAAATAAAGGACAATGGATAAAAATCGTAAAAGAGTAATAGCGTTTCTAAAAAAACACAAAATAAAAACAACTATAGGTTTACTACTTATGGTTGTTTATTATTTTTCTTTACCAAAAGTACTCTTTACACCAAATTACACAACAGTAATTGAAAGCATAGAAGGTCAATTTATAGGAGCAAAAATTGCTGATGATGGTCAGTGGAGATTTCCAGAAACTGACAGTATTTCTAATAAGTTTAAAAAATGTATTGTTGCTTTTGAAGACCAACATTTCTATAAACATTTTGGGTTTAACCCAATTTCAATGTATCATGCATTTTTACAAAATAGAAAGGCAAATAAAGTAGTTAGAGGTGGAAGTACGTTGACGCAGCAAGTCATTCGTTTACACAGAGATGGAAAAAAACGTTCCTATTTTGAAAAATTAATTGAAGTAATTTTAGCTACAAGATTGGAATTTCGACATTCGAAAGAAAAAATTCTACAATTATATGCTGCTCATGCACCTTTTGGAAGTAATGTAGTAGGTTTAGAAATGGCTTCATGGAGGTATTTTGGATTACAACCACATCAACTATCTTGGGCTGAAGCAGCTACTTTGGCCGTTTTGCCAAATGCTCCAAGTTTAATTTATCCTGGAAAGAATCAGCAAAAATTGTTAACTAAAAGAAATAGATTACTAAAAAAATTGTTTGATGATAAAACTATTGATAAGGATACTTATGAACTTGCTTTGTTGGAATCGTTACCTCAAAAACCATTTGCCGTTCCTCAAATAGCTCCTCATTTATTGCAAAAAGTTGCTAAAGAACACAAAGGAGAAAAAATTAAAACAACATTAAAATTTGGTGTTCAAGAAAGAGTAAATGACATTGTAAGTCAATATTATAATTTGTACAAACAAAATCAGGTCTATAATATTTCGGTTTTAGTAGTTGATGTAAAAACGAGGAATATTATTGCTTATGTTGGAAATAGTCCTACAGACAAAAACCATCAAAAAGATGTTGATATTATTGAAGCACCTCGAAGTACTGGAAGTATTTTAAAACCTTTTTTATATGCTTCTATGTTAGATGATGGTGAAATTTTACCTAATACTTTAATTCCAGATATTCCAACACAAATTTCTGGTTATTCACCTCAAAATTATGATTTAACTTTTGATGGAGCGATTCCAGCAAGTAGAGCCTTGGCACGTTCTTTAAATATTCCTGCGGTTTTAATGTTGCAAGGTTATTCGGTTACCAAATTTTACGAACAGCTACAAAAGCTGAAACTGAGAGATGTGAATCGGCATCCATCAAACTACGGACTTTCGTTAATTTTAGGTGGAGCTGAAACCAATCTTTGGGATTTGTGTCGTGCCTATTCTTATATGTCCGGAACATTAACAAATTATTCAGCAACTCAAGATGAATTTAGAAGCAATGAACTAGCTAATTTGAATTATAACAGTGCTTTTAAAACCGACTTTGGTAAATACAAAAGAGAAAAAAATGTATTAAGTGCTGGTGCTATTTGGCACACATTCAATGCTATGCAAGAAGTGAATCGACCACAAGGTGATGAAGCCTGGAGATTTTATGATTCATCTTTAAAAATAGCATGGAAAACAGGAACTAGTTTTGGAGGAAGAGATGCTTGGGCTGTTGGTGTTACAAAAGATTATGTAGTTGGAGTTTGGGTAGGAAATGCAACTGGTGAAGGTAGGCCATTATTAACAGGTGTTGAAAGTGCAGCACCTATTTTATTTGATGTTTTTCGTTTGTTTCCAAAATCAAATTGGTTTACCATTCCTTATAATGACATGGAAGAAAAAAGGGTTTGTAAGCAATCTGGTTATTTGGCACAAGATAATTGTGACACTAGTTTGCAATGGATTCCAAAAAACGATAAAAAAACTAAAAACTGTCCGTTTCACAAACTTATCCATGTTGATAAAACAGAACAATTTAGAGTAAATAGTTCTTGCGAAAAGATTGATAATATTGTGGCTAAACCATGGTTTGTATTACCACCTGTTATGGAATGGTATTATAAAAGCAAACATGTTGATTATGTATCTCTTCCGCAATATAAAAGTGATTGTGTTGATATAAATCTAGAAAAAAAGATGGATTTTATTTATCCAAATCCTAATACAAAAATCATTTTGACTAAAAATTTTGAAGGGGAAATCCAGCCTGTAATTTTAAAAGTTGCTCATTCAAATTCTGAAGCTGAGGTTTTTTGGTACTTAAATGATA
>JAAURU010000185.1 GCA_012032075.1 Flavobacterium sp. | reverse complement strand
AGCTCGAAAACCTGCTTATCAATTGCAAATTGATTTTGGTACTGAAATAGGCATCAAAAAATCATCTGCACAAATAACTATCCATTATTCTAAAGAAGATTTAATTGGGAAACAGGTAATTGCAGTTATAAATTTTCCAAAGAAGCAAATTGGAAATTTCATGAGTGAGTGTTTAGTGCTAGGGTTAGTTGGAAAAGATAATGATGTGGTTTTACTTTCTCCTGATTTTAAAGTAGAAAATGGTCAAAAATTAACATAAAAAAGTCCGAAATAAACTTCGGACTTCTATATTTTATTAAAAAAAATTAAATATCATCAAAACTAATATCTGTAAAACTATTTGTTGATGGTGTTTTAGTATCTTCATCTGAATCAGAATAAATTTCTTTTTTGAAATCTTTTTGGTGTCTTTCAGAAATTACTTCTTCTCCTTTTTGAGATACTACAAAATCTGTCATTTCGTCTAAAATTTCTTTAAAAGCTACAAAATCTTCTTTGTATAAATAGATTTTATGTTTTTTAAAGTGGTATGAACCATCTTCTTCGGTAAATTTTTTACTTTCAGTAATCGTAATGTAATAATCATCAGCTTTTGTAGCTCTCACATCGAAGAAATATGTCCTTCTTCCTGCTCTTAATACCTTCGAAAAGATATCTTCTTTTTCTAACATTTCATTATCTCTCATAATCCAAACTGTCAATTTATTGTTTTATAGTTCTTCAAAAGTCTAAAAAAAAATGTATAAAGCAATAGTTTAGGCAATTTCTTTTTCAGAAAGCTGTTTGAAATAGAGTTCTTTATAGTAACCGTCTTCAACTACTAATTGATTATGAGTACCTTGTTGAATAATTTTTCCGTCTTCCAAAATGATAATTTTATCAGCATTTTTAGCAGAAGATATTCTGTGACTTACAAGTAATGTAGTTTTATCTTTACAAAACTCCATTAAATTAGTTAAGATAGCTTCTTCGGTTTCAGTATCAACAGCACTTAAGCAATCATCTAATAATAAAATAGGAGCATTTTTTATTAAAGCTCTAGCAATGGAAACACGTTGTTTTTGACCACCTGAAAGTGTAATTCCTCGTTCTCCTAATACTGTCTCATATTGATGGGTGAAATTTTCAATATTATGATGTACAACTGCTTTTTTAGCAGCATTAATAACTTCTTCATCGGTAGCATTTTCATTGCCAAACTTAATGTTATTTTTTATGGAATCTGAAAATAAGAAAGCATCTTGAGGAACAACTCCAATATTATTTCGCAAGTCGTCTAAGTTAACTTCTTGAATAGGTTTTTCATCTATTAAAACAGTTCCAGAAGTAACATCATACAACCTACTAATTAATGTTAAAATAGAGGATTTTCCTGAACCTGTTTTTCCTAAAATGGCTAGTGTTTCACCAGGATTTACTGTGAAATTTATGTTTTCCAATGCTTTAATATTGGTGTCATCATAAATAAAAGAAACATTTTTAAATTCGATTTTACCTTTTATAGGAGTATTAGTTTTACTTTCATTAACAATTGTAGGTTCAATTTTCAAAAATTCATTTATTCTTTTTTGTGAAGCTTCTGCTTCTTGTACCAAAGAAGAAACCCAACCCAAAGAAGCTACTGGCCAAGTTAGCATGTTAATGTAAAGAATAAATTGAGCAATAACTCCTATATCTGGAATAGTTCCATCAATATACATCATGCCACCTACATAAATTACAACTAAATTACTCAAACCGATAAGCAAAATCATTAAAGGACCAAAAAGAGAATTGGTTTTAGCCAAACTCATCGCTTTTTCGTTACTATCTTTTGTAAGATCTTCAAATTCATTTATTTTTTGCTTTTCAATAGCATAAGCTTTTATAACTCTTATTCCAGAAAACATTTCTTGCGCAAAAGAAGATAAAGTAGATAAGTTCGCTTGAAATAAACCACTTTTTTTATGAATTTCAGAACTTATTTTAAATATTCCATAAGATAATAGTGGTAAGGGTAATAAGGAGTAGAGTGTTAGTTTTGGTGAAATATTATACATATACACTATCACAACTGCAAATCGTATTAATGTATTTAAGGAATACATAACTGCTGGGCCAACATACATTCTTACTTTTCCAACATCTTCACTTATTCGACTCATTAAATCTCCTGTTCGATTTTGTTTGTAAAAATTTTGCGTTAATCTTTGATAATGAGTAAAAACTTCATTTTTTAAATCAAATTCAACATATCTTGACATAACAATTATTGTTTGTCGCATTAAAAAAGTGAAAAATCCTGCTATAATTGTTGTGGCAAGAATTAATAAAATATTTTTATAAAGAGCCGATTTAACTGTTCCTATTGAAGCATTTTCGTCTTGTGTAAACTGCTCAATAACTTTTATAGAATTACCAATTAATTCTGGTGTAAATAAAGAGAAAATTTGTGCTGCAATTGTTATGATAATACCTAGTAAAAAACGGTATTTGTATTTTGCAAAATATTTATTTAAATATTGTAATTCTTTCATTTATGTTTTCAAAGTTGTAATTAATGTTGCCAAAAAAGCAAAAATTTATGATATTTTCAAAATATTGTATTTCTTTAAATTTTGATAAAATTTTATGATATCATTAAAAATGATTAAATTATTACGTTATTTTAAAATTATTTGTAATATTGTATCATAATTTTGAATAATTTTCAAACACCAAATCATATGTCAACAGAACTATTATTAGCAAACGAGTTACATAAAGTAGATCCTGTTTTTGGTCAAATTTCATTTGACGGACATGAGCAAGTCGTTTTTTGCCATGACAAAGATACAGGATTAAAAGCAATTATTGGAATACATAATACAGTTTTAGGACCTGCTTTAGGAGGAACAAGAATGTGGAATTATGCTAACGAATGGGAAGCGCTAAATGACGTATTGCGTTTGTCACGTGGTATGACTTTTAAAAACTCAATTTCAGGTTTAAATCTTGGAGGTGGAAAAGCAGTTATAATAGGAGATGCTAAGACTCAAAAAACTCCTGAACTAATGAGACGTTTTGGGCAATTTGTAGATTCTTTATCAGGAAAATATTATACTGCTGAGGATGTAGGTATGGAAACCAAAGATATGGATACTGTTCGCGAAGTAACTAAATATGTTTCAGGAATTTCTGAAGAAAAAGGTGGTTCTGGAAATCCTTCACCTATTACTGCTTATGGGGTTTTTATGGGAATTAAAGCAGCTGTAAAAGAGCAATTTGGTACTGATAGTTTAGAAGGTAAAAAAGTTTTAGTTCAAGGAATTGGTCATGTAGGTGAAGTTTTAGTGCAACATTTAACT
Source organism: Flavobacterium sp. (assembly GCA_012032075.1). Taxonomy (GTDB): domain Bacteria; phylum Bacteroidota; class Bacteroidia; order Flavobacteriales; family Flavobacteriaceae; genus Flavobacterium. Next base: position 3,914 of record JAAURU010000185.1, on the reverse strand, counting down.
GAAAATGGTGCAATTGTTACTATATCTGATATTAATGAAGATCGTTTACATGAAGTAGGTTCAAAATATGGCGCTAAAATATTTTCTGGAACTGATTTATATAGCATGGATGTTGATATTTATGCACCATGTGCTTTAGGTGCAACTATTAACGATGATACCATTGGAAAACTGAAAGTGAAAATTATTGCAGGAGCTGCAAATAATCAATTAGCTAATGAACTAGTTCATGGTCAAATATTAAAAGAAAAAGGTATTTTATATGCTCCAGATTTTTTAATAAATGCAGGTGGAGTAATAAATGTATATTCGGAATTGGCTAATTTGACTAAGGCTGAAGTAATGCAGAAAACAGAAAATATTTACAATACTTCGCTTCAAATTTTTGATTTTGCCAAAAAGAATAACATCACCACTTATCAAGCTGCTTTATCAATTGCTCAAAAACGTATTGATGACAGAAAAAAAGAGTTACAGCATAAGTAATATTTAAATAATATTGTATTTTTGCAAAGCGAAAGAATTTCTTTCGCTTTGTTAATTTTAAAAGTTCTTAAATTAGTATGTTAAATAGAAGACATATACGCGTTAAAGTGATGCAGAGTATTTATGCTATGCATCAGCATCAAGGAGAAAATCTAGATAAAGAAGAAAAATTCTTGTTTCAAAGTATCGATAATATGCATGATTTGTATCTCTTAATGCTTGCAGCACTTATTGAGATTCGTGAAAAAGAAGAGGAGTATTTAGAGTTGGCTTCTAAAAAGCATTTGGCAACTAAAGAAGAACGAAATCCCAGTAAAAAATTTGTTGAGAACAAAGTATTAAAGCTATTAAGTGAAAGTACTTCTTTGAATAAAGCTATTGAAGAAAGACTAATAAACAACTGGAAACGTAACGATGATGTTGTTTTATTTCTTCTGGAGGCTATAAAAGCCTGTGGTTTGTATGAAAAGTATATGCTTTCTAATGAAACTACTTTTACAAATGATAAAAACTTTATTGCCGATTTATTTACAGATGTTATTGCTCCAAATGATAAATTATATGATTATTTAGAAGAGCATAAATTAACTTGGTTAGATGATTTGCCATCGGTTAATACATTGATATTAAAGCAGTTGAATCAAATTAAAGAGGCTGATAATGATTTTATTATTGCTAAATTGTACAAGGATATTGAAGACAAAGAGTTTGTTAAAAATTTGTTTAGAAAAACAGTTTTGAATGAAACTGAATTATCTAAAGAATATATTGATAAAACACCAAATTGGGATTCAGAGCGTATTGCCGAAATTGATACGATTATTCTAAAAATGGCAATTTGTGAATTACTGAAATTTCCCTCTATTCCAGTTAAAGTAACTATTAACGAATATTTAGAAATAGCAAAAGAGTATTCTACACCAAAAAGTAGTATTTTTATCAACGGAATTCTAGATAATTTAATCAAAGATTTTCAAAAAGACAACCGTTTGAGTAAAGCGGGAAGAGGATTATTATAAACAATTAAATATTTTACAGTTATGTTAAGAAAAACATTAAGTCTAGTTGTATTATCATTAGTATTATCAACTGTTTCGTGTAAAGATTCAGGATCTCCAAAGATTACTGAGGAAGATATGAAATCAGTTACTGCAGAAACACCAGCTGTTACTCCTGCTGAACAAAATGTTGAACCAGTTGCTGAAACAACACCTACACCAGTTCCATCTGATGGGAAATTACCTAAAATTGAGTTCAATAAAGTAGAACACGATTTTGGAACAATAAAAGATGGTGACAAAGTAGAAACAGAATTTATGGTTAAAAATATAGGAGATTCAGATTTAATAATTGTCGATGCACAAGGAAGTTGTGGTTGTACTGTGCCAAATCCTCCAAAAGAACCTATCAAACCAGGTAAATCAGCTCCTATAAAAGTTACTTTTGATTCTACTGGAAAAGTAGGACAACAAAGTAAAACAGTTACATTAACTACAAATACTGCAATAGGGAAAGAAAATTTCACTATTAAAGCAAATGTTACTGCTAAAAAATAATTTAAAATAAAATAAAATAAAAATGACTCCTACCCTTGCGATACAAATAGTAGCAATGATTGCTATCTTCTATTTTTTAATGATACGACCACAACAACAAAGAGCAAAGAAAGAAAAAGCTTTTGAAGCTGCTCTAAAAGTAGGTGATAAAGTAATTACAAAATCTGGAATTCATGGAAAAATTTCAGAATTATCAGACACAACTGTAGTAATTGAAACTATGGCTGGAAAAATTAAGATGGAAAAATCTGCAATATCTCTAGAATTAAGTGCTAAACTTGTTGAAAAGGAGAAAAAATAATATTTAAAATTTTTATAAATTAAAATAGCCCGAATGAATAAATCTTTCGGGCTATTTTTAACAATTAAATTATTTGTTCTTATTGAATATTATAATAAGTATTTACCCAAAAAGCATCTGCGCTTGATGGTTTATTTGTGCCATTGTAAATATTATCTCCCCATTCTGAACCATTCAATCTTGTCATTGCAGGAATATTGCAATTATAAACAATAGGGTTTGAACCTGTGCAATATGTTCGAGATGGATAAAGCATAATAGATTTATAATCGAAACCTGTACCATAAGCATTAACTAAGGCATCTTGACCTACACCTACTTTATAATATTGCGATTTCCAATTTGGAGTTATATTATTAAAATTTATTTTAATGTAATTATCTCTATCACTACGTATTTGTTCATGATTCATACCGATAGTATGACCAAGTTCATGAACAGCTACACCAACTCCACGATTACCTAAATTACAATATTGACCTGCAATAGCTTGATAACCTACAGCAGCTCTATTTCCTTCATTAGCATTAAAAGTAATTCTTACATGTGTTCCAATACCACTACCGTAGCCACTTACATCAATAAATTTTAGTTTAGTTACATCAGACCATGCCTTCATAGCAGCTAAAACATCTGCTCTTTGTCCTGAGGTTCCACCAGAGAAAATATACCATATATTTCCATTTGGCCATCTGTTATTTCTTATACCTGTTCCTCTTTCATTATCTGGGGTGTATCACTCAATTCAGAATCATACAAAACAACATCACCACCAGTAATTTTTAAACCATCCATTTCGTAATAAGTTATTTTTTCACCTCTCCAGTAAGCTTCTTTAAAAACGGTTCCTGGAGGAGGTTGTTTAAAGTGTTCGTGAGCAAAACTTTCTTCTTGGTTTTCATTTAAAGAAGGATCTTCTTGAATTGTTTCGTTTTCACAAGAAGCAAACGATAATAGTAATAAACTACTAAATAAATAAAATAATTTTTTCATAATTTGTTTTGTTTTAGTTTGATTATCATAAAATTAGATTAAAAAAAACAAAATGAATGTGTTGAAATTATCCAAAACAACGCTTAAATTACCCAATATTTTTTAAACACTGAAAACAATATTTTATCTAAAACAATTAAGTAGATTTCTTTTTGCTTAAATGTTTTTAAAAAAGTTAGCATTATATTATAAAATTATTTTCTAGTTATTTTTTAATAAATTATTTTTTTAAAGCTGAGTTATAAGTTGTACCTTTTTAAGATAATTTTAATACTAATAAATATCAAACAAGAATAATGAAGATTGCCATTTTATCGCGTAACAGTAGATTGTATTCTACCAAAAGATTAGTTGAAGCAGGAGAAAAATTAGGACATGAAATGCATGTAATTGATCACTTAAAATGTGATTTGGTAATAGAAAAAAAAGAACCTTCTATTGTTTATAATAACAAAAAACTGGAAGGTTTTGATGCTGTTATTCCAAGAATTGGTGCTTCTGTGACTTTTTATGGAACAGCAGTTGTGCGTCAGTTTGAAATGATGAAAATTTTTACAGCTGTTTGCGTTACGTGGCTG
>JAAURU010000184.1 GCA_012032075.1 Flavobacterium sp. | reverse complement strand
TTCCTTTTTATGCCTCTATTGTCGATGAAATGATGTAGATAAAGCTTTTGCTAAAATAACCAGAAGAGGAACCTTTACAAAGCTTGAAAAAATGATGATCCTGGCCTTGTATCCAATGGTCAATCAGGAAAGAATAAATGAAAAAACAGCTTTTATATTATCTACCACCAAGGGTAATATCGATGCTTTGAAGAACATTGCACAACATGATGCGGGACAAGGACAATTGTCTATTTTAGCAAGAAAAGTAGCTGATTTTTTTCAATTCGAAGGTGAACCAATTGTTATCTCTAACGCTTGTGTTTCGGGAATTTTAGCCGTGTCAGTAGCCAAAAGGCTCATTCAAAGTAAGCAATATGAGCAGGTCTTTATAGTTGCTGGTGATATTGTTTCCCAATTTGTGTTGTCAGGTTTTAACTCTTTTCAAGCAATGAGTAATGAGATGTGTAAGCCCTATTCGATCAATAGGACAGGTGTCAATCTTGGTGAAGCCACTGCAGCAGTTTTGGTCACAGCAAATCGGGAAAATGCAAAAGTGACCATTTTAGGGGATGCTTCGATTAATGATGCGAATCATATTTCTGGACCATCTCGCACAGGAGAAGGACTTTTTAGAAGTATAAAAATCTATTAAAGGTTTTTGATTTAAATTAAGCTCTTTTTCATCATTAAAAAAATTAATTACAATAATATCTAACGGATTTATTTTAGTATTAGATATATTTTCTAATTCAGTAATTAAATTATTTTTATTAAGAATATCAACTTTACCAATTAAATAATGCTCAAACAATTCTCTATTTTTATTACTTTTAACAAGTTTTAAATTTAAAATTGAATCACTTTCAAAAATACTGTAGCCGATATCTGTTCTCTTTACTTTTTTAAAAATAATCTTTATTTATAGTATCATTATTTACATCAAATAAAATTTCTTTTTTATTATTTTGGGCATAAAAACTATAACTTAAAAAAAGTAAAATAATTAATACTCTCATATTTATTCACTTTTAAACATATCAAATTTTTGTTGTAATTTTTCTTTCTCGTTTGGAAAAAAACCTTGCAGTACAAAAAACAATCCAAAAATTCCTATAACTAAACTAATCACTCTTTTTATTTTATAAATGTTTTGCGGTGTTAATTTGTGTTTTAATTGTTTCGCTAGTAGTATTTTAGCAATATCAAAAAGTAAATAAAATAATAATATTGATGTAAAAAATATTATAATTCTTGTGTATTCATTTCCATTTGGGGACCATGAGTAATAATAATCATTAACCAAAAACCTAATACTCCTATGTTTATAAAATTAACTAAAAAACCCTTAAAGAATAAAGCAAAATAATTATTCTTTTGAATATTATCTTCGTCTTCAATTATTTCTTGTTGTTTTTTATAACTTCTTTTTAAAAGAATAAAAGAAATTAAACCATAACCTAACATTATTATTCCTCCAATAATAAATAAAGTAGGATTATCTTTTAATTGTTCTAGAAGTTGGTTAGTACTTACATAAGCAATTATAATGAATAGAATATCTCCAAAAACAATACCTAAATCTATGGTAAATGCAGCTCGAAAACCTTTAGTAATACTAGTTTCTAATAAAACAAAAAAACCTGGTCCTATTGAAAATGCTAAAAGTAATCCCCATGGAATTGCTGCTAAAATATCTTGCCACATATAAGAAAAATCCTGATTATAAAACGAAGTTAAGTAATTTTTTTTATTTAACTTGTTCAATAGTTCCACCAGCTATAGTTTTTTGGTAAATTTGTTTAGGCTTTCCATAAATTAAAATTAGTGCCACCAGCTCTTACTTTTGCATCAACTAAATCAGTAGCAAAAACATCAGCTTCTCCTCCTGCATTTCCAGTAATAGTAGTTTGTTGTGTAATTAAATCTTTAGCTTCATATTTTCCACCAGAATTCACTAAAACATCAGCATAAGCAACATTTCCTACTAATTGTAAAGTACTTCCTTGTGAAGTTCTTGCTTTTAATTTATCTACATCTAATTTTATCTTGATTTCAGCACCTTCTTTAGCTATAATATCAAATAGTAATCCGCTAAAAGTATCATTTGAAGAAATTCTAGAACCTTCATTAGCTTCAATAGCATCAATAGAAGTATAATAAACAGTTGCAGAAACATCGTCTCCTTGTAATAGATTACCAAAACTCATGCGAATTTTAAGTTCTCCACTTTTATTTACTAATTCAACTTCAGAGGATTTTGCTCCTTTTAAAACTACTTTATTTTCATTTCCTTTAACTAGATAAACATCGATTTTATCAAATGCTGTAACTTTTGAAAATTCTCCAACTTGTTTTTCTATCTGAGAAAATCCAAATACACTTACAAATAATAAACTATAAATTAATTTTTCATGATTTTAATATTTGTCAAGCTGAATTTATTTCAGCTTCTATTCATTTTTGTTGAGATTCTGAAACAAGTTCAGAATGAACTGTGTTTATTTCCAAATTTATTTTAGTTAATTTTCACTGAATAATATTCTTTTTTTGTTGCAATCGCAAAAGCTTGTTTCAATAGTTTGTTCACAACTGCTATTAAGGCAAGTCTTTTTGATTTTCCTTTTTCTACTAATCTATCGTATAATTCTTTACAACTTTTGTTGCATTTTTTTGCTGACCAAGCACATACATAAAGCATTGCTCTTATTTTACTCATTCCCATTTTACAAATTTTCGATCTACCCTTAACACTTGTTCCAGATTCAAATATTCTTGGAGATATTCCAACATAAGAGGCAAGTTGTTTATGATTGTTGAACTTACTAAATCCTCCTGATATTACAATTAAAAACAAAGATGTTTTAGCTCCAATTCCTGGTATGCTTTTTAGTTGATTAAACATTTCTTGATGATGTATTTTAATTATTAACTCCATTCTTTTTTCAATTTGCTTAATCTCTTGCTCTATTGTTTCTAATACAGAATTGATACTTTTTTCAAGTGTTTCACTTTTAATAGGATTTTGATTAAAAGCTTCTTTTTGAACTATAAATCCTGTTCTATTTTTATTCAATTGCTCCAAGTAAGCCTGCATTTGCTTTAGTTCTAACACATAATCTGCTTCTGGTTGCCACAAACTAGGCTTTTCAGTTTTTCCATACTCTGCAATAAGCATAGCATCCTTTTTGTCTGTTTTTGCTCTACTCATTCGCATTTGAGAAAATCTCCTAATTATTAATGGATTTATAACACAAACATTAATATCTTTTCAGATAAAAAGGTGGCTAATTTTAAATAATACGGACCACTAGCTTCCATTACACAAATTGATTCTGACGGATCTAAAAATTCTAAAAACATAACAAAACCTTCATGATTATTAGCAAATTTAAAATACCTATACTTGCCATCAGAATTACAAATAGCAACATCAAAAGTTAATTTTGAGATGTCAATTCCAACATAATTGTTACTTTTTTTCATACATTTGTTTTTAAGGAAATTAAAGTAAACGGAAGAAATCTGCTTGAGACTTATCAATCCTAAATACGGTCTTTTTGACCAATGAACTGTCCAAGTTCAAAAGCAGAGAGAGAAAGGAACTAGCATTCCGAACAGTCTTAATTGACCAATGACAAGATTTAGCTTTTATCTTTCTCTTTCTTCTGTTGAAATAAATTTATAAAATTTTCAAAGAACTTCCTTTTGCAAACATAGGATGACAAGATGGTGATGATTTTTGACTTCTACATTGGAATTTGGAATTTTCACATTTGGAATTTTTCACATTTGGAATTTGGAATTTTTTATTTGGAATTTAAAAACAGTTATGAACAACATTTCAGCATTTGCTACTTATATACTTCGCACACCACTTTTACCTATAAATTTTTACACCACATTGTTGGATAATTATAGTAGTGAAAAATTATTTGCAACACTTGATAATCCTTATGTTAACAATGCTATTGTTTTAGCTTCTCCAGAATTATTTAGCGAATTAGAGAAATATCGTACAAATCCAATTTCTTTTTCAAAAGATAAAATAAGTAGTCTAGAACAGTCTTTAGTAAAATATATCGCTAGAATTTCGGCAAGAGCCACACCATTTGGATTGTTTGCAGGTTGCACAACAGGTATTTTTAGTAATGAAACTTCTATCGAACTTCAATCAAAAGAAAACTATACGTCACACACGCAATTTGACATGCAGTTTTGGACCAAATTTGCTACTGGAACATGGGAAAAGAAGAGGCTGTACGAGCATCATTAGACTATTATCCAAATTCTTCTCTTTATAAAATAGGTGATTTTTACCGTTATGTAGAATACAAATTTGTCAATAAACGTCGCGAACATACTATTGCTGCCATTCGAAAAAATAATTTTATAGACACTATTTATAAAGCGGTTACTTCGGGTAAAAAACGTATGGAATTAGTTCATTTAATCATCGATGATGCTTCCGAAACAGAAGAAGCTTTAGCATTTATAAATGAATTAATCGGTAATCAGTTTTTAGTTAGTAATTTAGAAGCTACAGTTACTGGAAGTGATGAAATTGAAAGAGTGCTCGGAATTATTGGAAAAATAGATGAAATAGCAGAAAAATATTCACTTATTAAAGATGTAAAAGCGCAGTTGGTTGCAATACAAAACAACATTTTAACACATCATGCAAGTTCGCAAGCCATTCAAGAAAAAGTAAAACAATTAGGCATCGATTTTGAGGAAAAATATTTACTTCAAACCGATTTATATACAAAGACTAATTCGTGTATGCTAAACAAAACGAACGTTAAGAAATTGCAACAAGTGATTACTTTTCTTGATAAAATTCAAGATACTAATACCAATAGCAATCTTGAAGCCTTTAAAAAAGCATTCTTAAGCCGTTATGAAACAAAGGAAATGCCATTTTCGGTTGTATTAGATACAGAAGTTGGAATTGGTTATTTACAAAACGGTAGCATGAACGATTCCCATTCGCTATTAGATAAACTATCTATTTATAAGTCTGCCAAAGCTAATACCACAGAAGAACGATGGAGTAAACTTGATTATCTTTTAGAAAAAAAACTAAAAGAATGTAAGGAAAGCAACCAAAATATTTTAGTTTTAAAAGACGAAGATTTCAAAGACTTTACTCCAAAAAACAGAAATTTACCAGTCACTTTTTCGGCAATGATTGAAGTCTTTCAAGAAGCTGACAAAGAAATAATGGCTTTGGAATCGCTTGGAAGTATAAGCGCTGCAAAGTTGATTGGTCGGTTTTGTAATGGAAAGGAAACCATACATGAATTAGCCAAAGAAGTTGTTGCCAAAGAATCGAATTTTTATGCTAATGCCATTTTTGCAGAAATTACACACATTCCAGAATCGCGTACAGGTAATATTTTAAGAAGACCTGTTTTGAGAGACTATGAAATTACTTATTTGTCGAATAGTGGGTTGCCAAAAGAGAACCAAATTGACATTGAAGACTTAACTATTTCTATTCAAAATAATACGATTGTTTTACGATCAAAAAAATTAGATAAAATCATTATTCCTTGTTTGTCAAATGCGCATAATTATAGCAATAATGCGTTGCCTATTTACCAATTTTTATGCGATTTACAAGGACAAAATGGGAGTTCGGTTTATAGTTTTGATTGGGGTTTTTTACCCTATCATTATAATGATTTCCACGAGTGGTTTATAAAGACGTAATTTTGGCAAAAGCCAATGGTACGTTTACAAAGACGAATTAGAAACTATAGATTTTACAACTAATTTTACACATTGGAAAACCAAAAAGCAAATGCCTAGATATGTAAATATTGTAAGTGGAGATAATACGTTATTGCTGGATTTAGACCAAGAAATTTGTTTTGATATGATGCATAAAACAGCAAAATCAAATGGGAAAGTAGTAGTAGAAGAGTTTTTGTTTACCAATGAAAGTGTGGTTAAAGACAGGGAAGGTAATTCTTTTGCCAATCAATTTGTAGTGTCGTTTTTTAAAGAAGCTGGAAGTTAGATGATGGAAGTTGGAAGGAGAGCTTTGGGTTGATTTTGAAGTTAAAACTAACCACAAAATTGTTTTTAAATGTTACAGTTGCACTTCGACAAGCTCAGTGTGACAGCAGTAAGTTTTTGAAATTGACATTGTTATTGATATTGATTTTTTAAATTGCACTTCGACATCCCGAAAGCTTTCGGGACAGTGCGACAGCAGTAGGTTTTTGAAGTCGATTTTTGAGCAAACATAGGATGACAAAATAAAATTGAAGTTAATTTATGAAAAGAGAATTTAGTATAGGAAGTGAATGGTTGTATTACAAAATATATTGCGGTGTAAAGACAGCCGATTTTATGCTACACGATTCTCTAAAAGAAGGTATTGAAAACCTTTTAGCAGAAAAATATATTTCAAAATGGTTTTTTATTCGCTATAATGATCCCGATTCGCACATTCGATTACGTTTTAAAATAGATAACTTAGAACACATTGGAATAGTTATAATCAAATTGCAAGTTTTATTGGGCGTTTTACAAGAGCAAAACCTCATTTGGAAAATCCAAACCGACACCTATGTAAGAGAATTGGAACGTTATGGAAGCACTACTTATGAATTGTCTGAAACTATTTTTCAAGCAGATAGTGAATTGGTTTTAGCATACATCGATTTAAAAAATTACTTTGAAAATGACACAACTGCTTTATTATTTAGTTTTCAGGCTATTGATCAATTTTTAACCCTTTTCGAACTTACAAAAGAAGAGAAATTAAAGTTACTAGACCGTTTGCAAACTTCATTTAAAAATGAATTCCAAGCCGATAAAACCTTAAAAAAGGAACTCGACAAACAGTATCGTAGTTTTGAAAACGAATTGGAATCATTTTTAACTTTTCAACAGGTAGATAATTTCGCTCCTATTTATGAAGTAGTAGAATTGAAAAGCAAGAAAATAGCATCTTTTATGCCAAAGTTAAAAGAAAATTTAGACGTGGATTTGTTCTCTTTTTTAGGCAGTCACATTCACATGATGCTAAACAGACAATTCACTTCACGACAACGAGAATATGAATTAGTAATTTACGATCATTTGTTTAGGTATTATAAAATGAGTGTGTATAGGAAGTAGGAAGTAGGAAGCAGGAAGATGGGTGCTGGGTGCTGGGTGCTGGAAGCAGGAAGCGAGGAAGATGGGTTGTCTGGGTGCTTGAGTGACAGAAGCTAGGTGCTGGGAGATTGGAAGATTTTTGTTTGTGGTTGAG
>JAAURU010000183.1 GCA_012032075.1 Flavobacterium sp. | reverse complement strand
AACCTCTACCGCTTCCCAGTAAGTTGCATTTGGAACAATAGGTCTTTTTAAGATATCTAAAAAACAATTATAAATAAAGACATGAAAGCCCCAAAAATAACAAAGTATTTTGTAATTGTTGCGTAAGTTTCTGTTGCGTTTTTTTCTTTGGCATAACTGAAAAAAAAGGGTTCAATTCCAAGAGTATAAGCGGTTCTAAATAAAACCATAAACATTCCTATTTTATAACAAGCTGAATAAGCACCTATGTCTTCTTTATCTACATTTAAAAACTCTAATAGTATTTTATCAAAATGTTCATTTACAGCAAAAGCTAATCCTGCAATTAGAATTGGAAAACCATATTTCATCATTTTTTCCCATAACATTTTATCAAAATGCCATTTTAGTTTAATGTAGAATGGAGATAAAAATAAAAAAGTTAATAAACTAGATATTAGTGTAGAAAGGAATATATAACCAATTTCAAAATTAGGTAAGTAAATTAAATTGAAAATATTATCAGTTGTACTATTTACTAATTTTGGCAAAACCAATAAAAAAAATAAATTCAATCCAAAATTAATTAGAACATTTGCCAATTTTACTACTGCATATTGTTGGGATTTTTTTCTGCTCTTAATTTAGAAAAAGGGATAATTACCAAAGCATCCAAAAACAATATCCAAATGGTAAAAACAATATATTCTACTTTAAATCCTAAAGCTTGAGCGATGTAATTTTTACAAAATAAAGCGATTATTAAAAAAAATATACTAGAGCAAATAATAGATATTGTAGAAGTTGTAATGACTTTGTTTTTATCTATTTCATTATCATTATAAAAACGGAAAAAAGAAGTTTCCATTCCATAAGACAGTATTACATTAAAGAAAATTAACCATGCAAAAATTATTGATACATCGGCAAATTCACTTTTGGGTAAAACATCAACATATAATGGATTTAATAAAAAACTAATAAGCCTAGGCAACACTGTTGCCATGCCATAAATTGCAGTTTGTTTAAAAAGACTTTTGTAAATACTCAAGATAGTGTTGCATTATTTGACCACAAAAATAGTTAATTCTTTTGTTTTTCTTCTTCGTTTTGTGGTCGCATTGATGGATAAGCCAACATTTCTTTTTCTTGAACATCTTCAACGAGTTGAAAGCCTGATTTACCATTTTAGTAAAGAATATTTTAACCTGTCCTTCTTTTAGGTTTACGTCACTTTTAGGAGGTATTTCATTGCCATATTCTTTTTTTGGATCTTCATCTAGTTTTAAATCGTTGGTATGTGTATTTATTCTTGCTATATAATGTAAATCGTCTATTTTTTCTATAGTTGTAGTTTCATAAACTTTTAATTGTAGTTTAGTCAATGAAATTGCTTTATCTAAAGGTTTCTTTAAATTCAAATTAACCGTTATTCCTGCTCCACCACCTTGAATTCCAGCAACCCATCTTTGAAAATAGACTTTCTTCAAATAGTATGTTTTTCTTCTTGAACCATTTTATTTTCTTTTCCGTTTGGAGTGTTCTTAGTTTGCTCTTGACATTTGCAAGAAGTTATAGATAAACTAAAAAGGACTATTATTATTTTGTAAAACATAATTCAAATTTTATTTAAAGGTACAAATAACTAGTTACAAAAAGAAAACCAACTTTTTTTAAAGCAATAATTTATCATTCTTTTAACAAATTATCATTAAATATTTTCAATATTCTACTGTATTCATCAATCCAAGAATAAGTTTCTTTGAAGCCGTGTGCTTCTACAGGAAAAACAGCTAATTCCCAATCTTTTTTCCCTAATTCAATAAAGCGTTGTGATAAACGCACTACATCTTGAAATTGAACATTATCATCAACCATTCCATGAAGCATAATTAATTTATCTTGTAGGTTTTCGGCAAAATAAATAGGAGAACTTCTTCTGTAAGCTATGGAATCGGTTTCTGGGAAATTTAAAATGTTTGAAGTGTATCCTTGATTATAATGTGCCCAATCGGTTACGGATCGTAAGGCAGCTCCTGCTTTAAACTCGTTTGGTTTAGTTAACAAAGCCATTAAAGTAATAAAGCCACCATAAGAACCACCATAAATCCCAACGCGATTTGCATCAATACCTAAATTCTGCACCAAATACTTTTTACCATCTAATTGATCTGCCAAATCTAAACCACCCATGTGTCTGTAAATTCCTGTTCGAACGTTTCTTCCATAACCATCGCTTCCTCTGTAATCAATATCTAAAACAGTGTAACCTAAATCAGACAATAGATTGTGAAACATAAATTCGCGATGATACGAACTCCAATAATTATGAGCATTTTGCAAATAACCAGCACCATGCACAAAAATAACGGCAGCTTTGGTTTTATTATCTTCCTTTGGTTTGTATAAACGAGCGTAAACATTGGCTCCATCTGCTGCTTTAAAAGTGATTACTTCTGGAGCTTTCCAGTTGTAGGCTTTAAATTCTGGAGTGGTAGAATAGGTAATTTGTTTTAAGGTTGTATTGGGTTTGTTATCTGCAACATACAATTCCCAAGGTTTATTTTTATATGAGTAACGAACAGCTATCTTTTTCTCATCTGGAGAAAGCACAACTTCATGCGCTCCATCAGCATTTAAGATGGCTGTCATTTTTTTGGAAGCTATATCTAGTTTATGAAATTCTCTATTTCCAGGATGATTAGTATTAGTAGTCAAATAAAAAGATTTTCCGTCAAGCGAAAGCGATACCTCTCTAACTTCCCAATTACCAGAGGTGAGTTGGGTTTTCTTTTTGGTAATCAAATTCAAAGTATATAAATGCGAATAACCAGAAACTTCCGATTGGAAATAAATGGTTTCATTATCTTTTAAAAAGCCTAAAGTTCCTCCACCAAAAGAATAATTAGGAATACCAGGGCCACCTATCCAAGCTTCGTCATGTTGATGGTCTAATTCGGTAATTTCACCTGTAGAAAGATTCAATTGCACAATCCATCGGTCTTTATTGTCTAAGCTTCGTATTTCAAAAACACATTGGCTTCCGTCTTTGTTGTAAGTAGGACTAACTATTCCAACGGCTTTTTTCTTCTTCTTCCTTTTCTTTCAATTCTGGATATTCTTGATAATAAGCGGGATATTTTTTAATACCAGATAAATTAGAAAAGGAAACATAATAAACCGTATCTTTTTTAACATTATAAATACACATTTTGTGTTTGCTCAAATTGTTTATAGAAACTTTAGCACGTGCTGATTCGTTTTTTGTATAACCATCATTAGTTACATAATTCTCAACATTTGTTGTGGTAGTTGGAGCGTAATCTGAAAGTCGAAAAGTGACAAATTTGCCATTTGGAGCTGGTTTTATTTGTTCCAAAGAGGATTTGCCATAATAAATTGCCTTTGGTAAATCACTTTTTTTATTTTCATTTTTTTTGTCGTACCAGTCATTTTTTGCTTTGGTATCTCTTATAAATTGGAATAATTCCGTTTGTTGTTGGGTTAAATAATCTTCGGTTTCTTTTTCTTTTGGAGTTTCAGAACCCGATTTAAAATTGGTAATTTGGAGCAGCGAAAAATCGCTCGTGTTTAATTGGTACAAATTTCTATTTTGTTGGTAAAAAATAATATTTGGATTGGCACTTCTTTCCACACTGTAAATTCTTTCGGTCGCAACCAACACTTTTTTTAGTTGTTTCGTTTTTTTATCATAGCTATAAAGATTCCCATTTTTGGTATAATAGATAGTGTTGAATTCTTTTTGAGAAGTAGCATCAATGGAAGAAAAATCAAATTCATTTTCAGGTACTATTTCAGGTTTACTTAAAGAGGTGTTCCAATAATATTTACTATTTCCTATTTCATTATTAGGATTCCAATCAAAATAAATAGTTTTCCCATCAATTGACCAATACTGATTATCTGGTTGATTACCAATAAAACTATCACCTTTCATGATTTTTTCTAACTGAAGTGACTGTGCTGTAATAAAAGAAGTAAAGGCTAAAAAGAGAATAAAAATGTAGCGTTTCATGAGTAAATGTTTGTATTTAACAAATATAAAGATAAAAGCATAAATCCTTCAAAGATGTGATAAGTAATGGTTACTATCTAAACGAATAAATTAACGCATTTTTAGGAAACACTTTAAAAGCAATACTTACGAAAACGTTATATTTGCGTATTAATTCCCGCTACAAATGGATACGAAAATATTAATAATAGGTGCTTGCGGACAAATAGGTACCGAACTTACGGCTAAATTAAGAGCAACTTATGGTGTAGAAAATGTAATTGCATCAGACATTAGAAAATTAGAAAATGATGTGGTTAATAATGGTATATTTGAAGTTATAAACGCTTTGGATTATAACCAAATTCAGCATTTAGTTGAAGAATATCAAATTACCGATGTGTATTTAATGGCAGCCTTACTTTCGGCTACAGCAGAAAAAACCCTGCTTTTGCATGGGATTTGAATATGAATTCGTTATTTCACGTATTAAATTTGGCAAAAGCCGGAAAAATTAAAAAGATATTTTGGCCTTCTAGTATTGCTGTTTTTGGCCCTACAACTCCATCAGAAAATACTCCTCAATATACCATAATGGAGCCTACAACGGTTTATGGAATTTCCAAACAAACTGGAGAAAGATGGTGCGAATATTACCACCATCAATACGATGTCGATGTAAGAAGTATTCGTTATCCAGGTTTAATTAGTTGGAGTACCGAACCTGGTGGAGGAACAACCGATTATGCAGTTGACATTTACCATAAAGCTATTACCAAAGGAAAATTTACTTGCTTTTTATCTGAAAACACTGGTTTACCTATGATGTATATGGATGATGCCATAAAAGCAACCATTAGCATTATGCAAGCTCCAAGTGAACAGATTAAAATTCGTTCATCTTATAATTTAGCAGCAATGAGTTTTACTCCTAAAGAAATTGCTGAGGAAATCAAAAAACATTATCCAAATTTCACAATTACTTATAAACCCGATTTCAGACAAAAAATTGCCGATAGTTGGCCTGAAAGTATTGATGATTCTTTGGCAAGAACACATTGGGGTTGGAAAAATGACTATACAATTGAAAATATGACGGAAGAAATGTTTAAAATGCTAAAAAACACGTTTATTAGTAAAACAACCCTGTTTTTTAGGAGGTTATACAATAAAACCCTAATTTTGTAGTTAATTGAATAAAAACAAACAAACAATGAAAAACAAATTACTTACAATGAAAATGGTAGTTGCCTCAATACTAACTTTTTCAGTTACGATTTTAAATGCTCAAACACAGCCTTTCCCTGCCAATGTTACTTTTACAAATGGCTTAATGGCTACTAACCGAGCAGATGCAGATGCTACCGCGAGTTATAATACTTGGAAAACAAATTTTGTAGAAGCTTGTTCTAATGGAAGATTTAGAGTAAAATTTGACAATGCTTTGCAAACTGTTTCTGAAGGAGTTGCTTATGGGATGCTTTTAACAGTTTACAAAGCAGATAAAGTTACTTTTGACGGACTTTGGAATTATTACAAAGACAATAGAAATGGTAACGGAGTAATGAATTGGAAAATTAATGGTTGCTCAGGAACTGTAGGTCAAAATGGTGCTACAGATGCTGAACTAGATGCTGCTATGGCTTTAATAGTTGCCGATTATCAATGGGGAAGCACGGGAACTATTAATTACAGAGCAGATGCTTTGGCCTTAATTGCTGCTATGAAACAACATGAAGTAGAAGCAAATACTTTTGTATTAAAACCAGGAGATATGTTTGGAGGAAGTGCCTTAACGAATCCTTCATATTTCGCTCCTGCCTATTATAGAGCTTATGGAGTATTTTCAAATGATGTTACTTTTTGGAACAATGTAGCGACAAAAGCTTACGATGTTATTAATGCTAATTTAACAACTAACAATGCTGTAGGTGGTTTAGTTTCAGACTGGTGTCAAGCTTCTGGAGCTTACTCTAACCAAGCAGGGAGTTATGTAAACAATGGACAAAGATATACTTATGATGCTGCAAGAACACCATGGAGAATTGCAACTGATTATGTTTGGTATGGTAATACTTCGGGTAAAACCTATGCTAAAAAATGTTCAGACTTTGTAAGAGTAACATTAGGAGGAACTGCAAATATAAAAGATGGTTATTATCAAAATGGTAATTTATCAGGACAATGGCACAATGCTACATTTGTAGGAGCTTTTGCTTGTGCTGCAATGGCTGGTGAAAATCAAACCCATTTAAACGATTCTTATACCGATTTAAAAAATCTTAATGAGCCCAATAGCTATTTCAATCATACATTAAAAACTATGTATCAGTTTTTATTAACAGGTAATTTTTATTTGCCATCAAATGCAGTACTTTCTAATGATGGTTTCTCAACAAATGAATTACTGGTTGAGTTGTATCCTAATCCTACTTCTGGATTGTTTACTTTATCCGCTCCTGTAGCTTCTCAAGTAAGTGTTTTAGATGTTCATGGAAAAGTAGTTTTAGAAAAAAACACTACCAATTTATCAAGTTCTATTGATATGAGTACACAAGCATCTGGAATTTATTTTGTAAAAATTAAAAACGAAAACAAACTAGCGTTTAGAAAAATTGTTATTAATTAACAACTAGTGTTACTTCGAGCGGAGTCGAGAAGTATTGGTTATACTTTCAAAAGGTCTCGATTCCGCCCGATCTGTACTATAAATGTTATTTTTTATAGCTTTCCATTAAAACATCCTCAAGGGGTGATTTAATTTTTATAACCTCAGTACTATTGTCATTTGGAATGGTCATGGATAACACATAATGTTTTATTTTCCATTCTTTGTTTTCCTTTACTAAGACACCACTTCCTCTGCAAATTTTCATTTGGGTGTTTAATAATTCATCAAACCAAGCCGTTTTTCCATCTTTTGAAAAATAGATGTTTCTTTCTAAAGCTTTAAAAATCCAAGCTTTTCCTTTTTCAAAATGCGGTTTTGCATAAACCATAAAAGCTTTTTTATCCCAATTTTCAGTAGCATCTGTTCCAATGAAAATAGATTCTTCAGCCAAAACATTAAAGTAGTTGTCAAAATTAGCTTCTGCTGCTGCTTTGTGCCAAAGATCTAATAAACTATTTATAGTCATCTTTTCTTTCTCATTGTTTTGAGCAACTGCTAAAGTGACGCAAAAGAATAGGAAAAGTATTTTTTTTCATGGTGTAAGTTTTTTATAAAAAGTAGAAAAAGATTTTAAATTTTTAATTGCATACTATTGGCATACACTA
>JAAURU010000182.1 GCA_012032075.1 Flavobacterium sp. | reverse complement strand
TTGGATGCATCCAATGAGCCCGTTGCACCACCAGCACCTACAATAGTGTGAATTTCATCTATAAAAAGATAATGTCATCGTTTTTCTCTAATTCGTTCATTACAGCTTTCATGCGTTCTTCAAATTGTCCACGATATTTAGTTCCAGCTACTAAGCTTGCTAAATCTAAGGTTACAACTCGCTTGTTAAAAAGGATCCGCGATACTTTTTTCTTTACAATTCGTAAAGCTAAACCTTCAGCAATAGCCGATTTACCAACTCCAGGTTCACCTATTAATAAAGGGTTGTTTTTCTTTTCTTCTACTTAGAATTTGGGAAACTCTTTCTATCTCTTTTTCACGACCTACTACAGGATCTAATTTTCCTTCTTCTGCCATTTCTGTCAGGTCACGACCAAAGTTGTCTAAAACTGGAGTTTTAGATTTTTTTGTTTGTTTTATTACCTGATGTTGGGTTGTTAAAACCACCATCTCGAGCACCTTCTTCTTGACTAGCATCATCATTAAATTCTGCCTTTGGAAGGTTTTCTATATAGTCATCTTCGTTTGTTATCATAGCTGTATATTGGTCTTTTACCGATTCGTAATCTATTTTTAACTTATTTAATAATTTCGTTGTAGGATCATTTTCATTACGTAAAATACATAATAATAAATGTGCAGTACTAATAGCTGTACTATTGTATAGTTTTGCTTCTAAAAATGTTGTTTTTAATGCTCTCTCTGCTTGTCTTGTTAGGTGCAAGTTTTTTTGTCATTATTTTGAGTTCCTACAGCACTTGCAGGACTTAAAAACTTCTACTTTTTTTCTCAAATGATCAAAATCTATGGCTAAATTATTCAAAATAGTCATTGCTTTACCTTGTCCTTCTCTTAATAAGCCAAGCATAAGATGTTCAGTTCCAATAAAATCATGACCTAAACGCAAAGCCTCTTCCTTGCTAAAAGAAATTACATCTTTAACTCTTGGTGAAAAATTATCATCCATGTGTAATAAATTGTATTTGTAAATATAGTAAGATATGAGATAATATGCAAAAAATATGCCTATTTTGGTATCCATAGCTAAGAGACAAAAAAAATATGACATAAAAAAACAATTAACAATTCTTTTCAGTTGATTTTTCAATACTAAATTGTTAATAAATCGTTCAAATTTATCTTTTAAAAGAATTGAAAAAAATCAAAAAGCCGTATATTGGCACGTTTTACAAGAAAATATAATTTTAATATAAATACTTATGTCTGAAGGAGAAAAGTTAATTCCTATTAACATTGAAGATGAAATGAAGTCAGCTTACATTGACTATTCAATGTCAGTTATTGTATCAAGAGCGCTTCCAGATGTTAGAGATGGGTTAAAACCTGTACATCGAAGAGTATTATTTGGTATGCATGAATTAGGAATTCGTTCTAATAGTGCTTATAAAAAATCCGCTAGGATTGTAGGAGAAGTTTTGGGTAAATATCACCCACATGGAGATACTTCTGTATATGATGCTATGGTGCGTATGGCTCAAGAATGGAGTTTACGTTATTTAATGGTTGATGGTCAAGGTAACTTTGGTTCTGTAGATGGTGACAGTCCGGCAGCAATGCGTTATACTGAAGCTAGAATGCGTAAGATATCTGAAGACATGTTGGCAGATATCGAAAAAGAAACAGTAGATTTTCAATTGAATTTTGATGATTCATTAGAAGAACCTAAGGTTTTACCAACTAAAGTTCCTACTTTATTAATAAATGGAGCTTCTGGTATTGCAGTAGGTATGGCAACAAATATGCCTCCACATAATATTTCTGAAGTGATTGATGGAACATTAGCTTACATTGATAATAATGATATTGAGATTGATGAATTAATGCAATATGTAAAAGCTCCAGATTTTCCTACAGGAGGTATTATCTATGGCTATGAAGGAGTAAGAGAAGCTTTCAAAACAGGAAGAGGTCGTATTGTTATGCGTGCCAAAGCTGGTTTTGAAGAATCAAATAATAGAGAAGCTATTATTGTTACTGAAATTCCTTATCAAGTCAATAAAGCCGATATGATTAAGAAAACGGCTGACTTAGTGAATGAGAAAAAAATTGAAGGTATTGCCACTATTCGTGATGAATCGGATAGAAACGGAATGCGAATTGTTTATGAATTAAAGCGTGATGCAGTTCCAAATGTTGTTTTAAATACACTTTATAAGTACACACAATTACAATCTTCTTTTAGTGTAAACAATATTGCACTTGTAAAAGGAAGACCAGAAATGTTAAATTTAAAAGATTTAATTCATCATTTTGTAGAGCATAGACATGAAGTTGTAATTCGTAGAGCACAATATGAATTAAGAAAAGCAGAGGAAAGAGCGCATATTTTAGAAGGATTAATTATTGCTTCTGATAATATTGATGAAGTTATCGCATTAATTCGTTCTTCTAAAGATGGTGAGGAAGCAAGAATTAAATTGATAGAACGTTTTAAATTATCAGAAATTCAAGCTCGAGCTATTGTTGAAATGCGTCTTCGTCAATTAACTGGACTAGAACAAGATAAATTACGTGCTGAATATGAAGATATCATGAAGTTAATTAATGAATTGAAAGAATTATTGGCAAGTAAAGAATTGAGAATGGAGCTTATCAAAACAGAATTAGCTGAAATGAAAGAGAAATATGGTGATGAAAGACGTTCTCAAATTGAATATGCTGGTGGAGATGTAAGTATTGAAGATTTAATTGCCGATGAACAAGTCGTTATTACAATTTCTCATGCTGGTTATATTAAACGAACTTCATTAACTGAATACAAAACACAAAATAGAGGAGGAGTAGGTCAAAAAAGTGCGGCTACAAGAGATCAAGATTTCTTAGAGCATTTATTTGTAGCGACTAACCATCAATATTTAATGTATTTTACTCAGAAAGGGAAATGTTATTGGATGCGAGTTTTTGAAATCCCAGAGGGAACAAAAGCTAGTAAAGGAAGAGCAATACAAAATCTAATAAATATTGAACCAGATGATAAAGTGAAAGCTTTCATTTGTACTCAAGATTTAAAAGATGAAGATTATATTAATAGTCATTATGTAATTATGGCTACTAAAAAGGGTCAAGTTAAAAAGACTTCTTTAGAGCAATATTCTCGTCCTAGAGTAAATGGTATTAATGCTATTACTATAAAAGATGATGATGAATTATTAGAAGCAAAACTAACTACTGGAAATAGTCATGTTTTATTAGCTGTTAAATCGGGTAAATTAGTTCGATTTGAAGAAAGTAAAACTAGACCTATGGGAAGAACAGCTTCTGGTGTAAGAGGAATTACATTAGCAAATGATGAAGATGAAGTAATAGGAATGGTTTCTATTGATGAAAATGATATTAATGATTCTCAAATTTTGGTTGTAACCGAAAACGGATACGGTAAAAGAACAAAATTAGAAGAAGATGGGGAACCAGTATATAGAGTAACTAATAGAGGAGGAAAAGGTGTTAAAACACTTAATCTAACAGATAAAACGGGTGCTTTAATAGCAATTAACGCTGTAACTGATACAGATGATTTAATGATTATTAATAAATCTGGTTTAACTATTAGAATGGCAATTGCTGATCTTAGAGTAATGGGTAGAGCTACACAAGGAGTTCGTCTTATTAATATTAAAGGAAATGACTCTATAGCTGCAGTTACAAAAGTCCTTCAAGAAGAAGAGGTTATTGATGCAGATGAAAGTGGCACAGATATTGATTCAAATATAGCAGATGAATCACAGGAATAGCAAAAAGCCCCAAAATTTATTTTGGGCTTTATATTAAAATTGAAACTATAAAAAAATAAACAAATGAAACAATTATTTCTTGGAGTATCTATTATACTCTCATTAGCAACTTATGCACAAAAAGATGAGTTGAAGACATTAAAAAAAATTTATGAAAAAGAGCAAATTACAGAAGAAGAATTAAAAACATATAAAGAAGCTTCTGATAAATTAAGTAGTGTTGCATCAAGTGAATCGGATAAAGTATATGCTAAATTTTATAAAACAATTTTTCCAGCTCTTGAATTTGCATCAAAAGGTGAAAATCAGTCTGACAGTGATAAAACAAAATTCTTTAATCCAGATTTTTTAGCAGCTTATGGTAGTATTCTTGATAACACGCTTGAATTCGAAAAAAAATCAGGAAAAAAGATTCTAACTGACTATATAATTAAAGAAAAGGCAGAATTTAGAGATTTCCTTTATGCATCTGGTTCAAAACTTTTTGATGATAAAAAATATAGAGAAGCATCTTTGATGTTTCATAACTTATACGTTTTTGATCCTAAACACGAAGGTCTTGCACTTGAAAATTCTGCTCAATTAGCTGTTCAAGCGCAAGATTACTTATTAGCTGAGAAATTTTATGAAGATTTAAGAGATAGTGACTATCATAAAACGGAGTTAATTATTATGCCACTAATGTAGCTAACGGTAAAGAAGAATTATATCCTAGTGAAGAAGATAGAGCAAGAATGATAAGTTTAAAGATAGCAGAAAAACCTCGAAATGTAAAAATGGATTCTAAAAAGCCAGATGTTTATAGAATGTTAGCTTTAATAGCATTACAAAATAAAGACATTGAAAAAACTAAAAAAGCTTTACAAGAAGCAAAAGCATTAAATCCTAATGATCAAGAATTAATCGATGGTGAGTTTCAATTGTATTTTGATTTAGCATACAATTATTTAAAAGGTGAAGCTGCTATTGTAGATGAAATTAATAAAAATCTTGAGAGTAAAGATAAAGCAAAATTTGATGAATTAATGGGGAAAAGAAAATCACTATTTAAATCCTCATTACCCTATTTAGAAAAAGCTCATCAATTAAAACCTACAGATGCTAATACAAAAAACATATTAAAATCGGCTTATGAGGTTCTAGATATGAAAGACAAATTAGCTACTATCAAATAATATAAATTGTAGTAGTAATTACATTCAAAAACGGAGCATTACAGCTCCGTTTTTTTATATAATTTTTTTTATGACTCTTAATTTATGAGTATGCCTATTTGTTTCTGCGTTATAAATGCCAAGATGGTCTAAACGATCAACTCTAACTTTTCCAGATGCATGAATAATATAATTATCTTCCATCATTATGCCAACATGAATTATTGAACCTTCTTCATTATCAAAAAAGGCTAAGTCTCCTGGTTCACTTTCTTCAATAAAACTAAGAGCATCACCTTGTGCAGATTGTTGAGATGCATCTCTTAAAATTTTATAACCATTCAGTTTATAAACCATTTGTGTAAAACCAGAACAATCAATTCCAAACGGAGTTTTTCCACCCCATAAGTAAGGGGCATTCAAATACATAAAAGCAGTTTTTATTAGATTTGATTTGTCTTTAATTCCACAAGTTTTTAATCCTTCAAAAGAATAATTGTTTCTGTTAATACTATCATTATCTAAGAAAGATATACAACTGCCTAACGGTATAGGAATTAACTGATTATTTGGTGTAGAAATGTATTCAATTAAATCACTATTTAAAATTTCAGGAGCATTTTCAATCGTATGAAACTGTTCCTCATTTATTTCAAAATATTGTTTATTATCAATCCAGCCAATGTAATTATCAAAAGCTACTTCAATCTTAGTCCATTTTTCAGTTTGTTCAATAATCTTAAAGTGGTCACCAAAAAGCAACTGGGAAACTTGTTCACTTCTGTCTGATGCTTCAAGCCTTATAGGAACTATTGCTAGATTACAAATTCCAAACATTTGCGTAATATAAATAAAAATTATGAGTTAGAACAAAGCTACAATTCCTAACTCATAATTCATAATATTTTTTAAGCTCTTTCAATTACTATTGCAGATGCTCCACCACCACCATTACAAATAGCAGCTGCACCTAAATTAGCATTGTTTTGTTCCAATACGTTTAATAATGTTACAATAATTCTTGCACCAGAACAACCTAGTGGATGACCTAATGAAACTGCACCTCCATTTACGTTTACTTTAGCTGTATCTATATCTAATATTTTAGCATTTGCTAATCCTACTACTGCAAAAGCTTCATTAAATTCGAAAAAATCAATATTAGAAGTTTTTAAACCAGCTTTTTCTAATGCTTTAGGTAAAGCTTTAGCAGGTGCTGTTGTAAACCATTTTGGTTCATGAGCAGCATCTGCATATGATTTTATGTAAGCTAATGGTTTTAAACCTAAATTTTGAGCCTTTTCTTCGCTCATTAGTATTAAAGCTGCTGCACCATCATTAATTGTTGAAGCATTAGCAGCAGTAACCGTTCCATCTTTTGTAAATGCAGGTGAAAGGGTTGGTATTTTATCTAACTTTACATTTGTATATTCTTCATCTTTTGATACTATAATTGCATCTCCACGTCTTTGAGGTACTTCAACAGGAATGATTTCTGAGTCAAATTTACCACTTTCCCAAGCTTTTGCTGAACGTTTATAGGATTCAATGGCAAAATTATCTTGTTCTTCTCTAGAAATATTATATTCAGTAGCACATAAATCAGCACATGTTCCCATAGCTTGATTATCATAAGCGTCAACTAATCCGTCTTTTTGCATTCCGTCTATTAATGTACTTGGTCCAAATTTCACACCATTTCTCATGTGTACATAATGAGGTATTAAACTCATGTTTTCCATTCCACCAGCGACTACAATGTCTGCATCTCCACACATGATTGCTTGAGCACCTTGCATCACTGCTTTCATACCACTTGCACATACTTTATTGATTGTAGTACATGGAACAGTATCAGGTATGCCCGCATAAAGTGCAGCTTGTCTTGCTGGAGCTTGACCGTTTCCTGCTTGAACAACATTTCCCATTAAGACTTCATCTACAAGTTTAGGATCTAAATTAATTTTATTTAAAGCACCCTTTATAGCTGTTGCTCCTAGTTTTGTAGCAGGAATACTAGATAATGCTCCCATAAAACTTCCTATAGGTGTTCTTACAGCAGCTACTATTACAACTTTTTTATTCATGGTTTATGATTTATAATTGAATTGCGAATTTACTATTTTTATTGGGATTTACTGATGATTTTGTATTTTTTAGTTAAAAAAAACTTGTTGTTTATAGGAAATGTTTAGTGCTTTATGTAATTATTTTGAATGCTATGTGTTTGAATAATAGTTCATTCTAAATTATATGAAAATAAATTATAAAAAAAAGTTAAATAAATGTTGTGAATTAACATATGAAATCTTAGATTTGCAACCGCAAAAAAGATGAGTTCTTTGTAAGATTACTGGAGAGGTGCCGGAGTGGTAACGGAGCAGA
>JAAURU010000181.1 GCA_012032075.1 Flavobacterium sp. | reverse complement strand
TCCAAACTGCAACCTACTTGTGAAGAAACACAAGCTGTTGTTCTGGTATTCGTTGGAATCAAAACACTTTCCACAATCAAACCATCGTGCAAACGGACTGCATTTTTTACGGTTCCGTCTTCGCTGCGTTGCATTTGATCGACTTTGATGTGATTGATTACAAAATTTGCTTCTAACATGGCACGGGTTTCTTTAGAGACATTAGTCATGTCTTCAAAGGAATGTGCTCTTTTATTCCATAACCATTCATAGACCTGGTTGCCTCTAAACGATTTATCGCCATTAGCTGCAAAAAGTCTCTTAATTGTTCTTTTGTGAGTGCTCTTATGTCTTTTTTTGTCGTTTGCATGGTGCAAATTTAAGTTAATTTGTTCATAGGTTAAATTGTATTTTGTATTTTTGATAAAAAGAATTTATGAGTATTCCAGAGCTTAAAAATATTATCAAACAAAAAATAGATAACGCAGATGAAAGAGTTCTTCGCATTATCGCTTCTGTTTTAGAGGAATATTCAAGAGAAATTGTTTCCTATGACGCTAAAAATTATCCATTAGATATTGAAGAATACAATTATAAAGTAGAAGAAGGTTTTGAAGATATTAAGAATAATAGATTACTTTCTAATGCTGAAATGAAATTAAAGATTAAACAATTAAAAAATAGATAAATGGATTTTGAAATTATTTGGACTTCAAAATCTCATGAAGATATTCTTTCCATTTACAATTATATTTCCAACAAAATATCTATTGAAACTGCTGTAAAGATTATAGATGAAATATATGAGACTCCAAGCAAAATAAAGTATCCAGAACAGTTTCAAACTGATGAATACCGTGAGGATTGCAGAAGAATTATTGTAAGAAATTATAAAATTCTCTATCATATCAAAGGAAATACAATCTATATTATTAGAATTTTCAATACCTACCAAAATCCAACCAAAAGCTTATTATAATGCATTTCATCTCTGAAGATTTAGAAAATTATGTGGCACATCATAGCCAAGACGAACCTGAATTACTAGCAAAACTAAATAGAGAAACGTACCAAAAAATATTACAACCTAGAATGCTTAGCGGTCATTTTCAGGGAAGGGTTTTGAGTATGCTTTCTAAAATTATAAATCCAAAACATATTTTAGAAATTGGAACTTATACTGGTTATGCTACTATATGTTTAGCAGAAGGTTTAGCCAAAGACGGAACTATTGATACTATAGATATTAATGAAGAATTAGCAGACTTTCAAAAGAAATATTTTGACGCTTCTACATGGAAAGATCAAATTTTTCAACATATAGGTGATGCTATGGCTGTCATTCCGAATCTAAATAAAAAATTTGATTTGGTTTTTATTGATGCAGACAAAGAGAACTATATCAATTATTTTCATTTAATAGTTCCCATGATGAACAAAGGAGGAATTATTTTATCAGATAATGTATTATGGAGTGGTAAAGTGATTGAGGAATTAGACCCAAAAGATACCAGTACAAGAATATTACTGGAATACAATGCGTTATTAAAAAATGACCCAAGAGTAGAAACCGTTTTGTTGCCAATTCGAGACGGATTGACTGTAAGTAGAGTGATTTGAAAACACGAAATTTGAGGTACGAAATACAAAGCTGTTAAAATGTGAAATAAAAAAATTAAATTGTGCTGGGCGGGAAATATTTTTTAATGACTAAAGTGTAAAGTTTATAAAATCCTATTCCGAAACTTAGTCCAAAAACATATCCTGTTATTATATCTAAAGGAAAATGAAGTCCTAAATAGATCCTACTGTATGCAAAAATCAAAGGAAATAAAAAAATCACAAAAGCATACTTGTAATATCTTTTAAGTATTAAGAAAACAAATGTCATTGCTGCTACTGAATTTGCCGCATGACCTGAAAAGAAGCTAAAAGTATCACTATGTTTTACAATTCTAATTATGTCTTTTACTTCAAAATCATTACAAGGACGTAAACGCTGAAAATGATTTTTAAATAGGTTAGTTACTTGATCTGTGAATGTTATTAATAAAGCAACAAATAAAATAGAAATAGCTAATTTTTTCCAACCAATTCTTTTTTGAAGTATAATTAAAAGAATTATGAAAAAAGGAATCCAATTAAATTGTTTTGTAATTAAAAGCCAAAATTGATCATATTGACTAGAGCCTAATCGGTTAAGAAATACTAATAATTCCTTGTCTAATTTTATTATTTCTTCCAAGTTTAAAATTGTCTTTTTATAGGTCCAGTCATATTCTCAATATCTTCTTTTACTTCTTGAATAGGATTTTTAATACCAGAAGTAATGTCGCTAGACATATCTTTTAGAGGATTTATTGCACTATTAATTTCTTCTTTTGCTTTTCTTATTTCATCAGAAATCCCTCCAGTTAAAGAATTAATATCTACACCAGTATCTTTTGCGCTATTTGTAATTTCGCTTTTGAGTTCGTTTGTTGCATTTTTTAATTGTGCCATTGTCTTTCCAAGAAATCGAGCCATTTGCGGAATTTCTTTGGAACCAAATAGCATTAAAACGGCAACAAGAATAAATAAAATTTCTGAAAAACCGATACCAAACATTTGTTTTCTATTATTTTAGACAAAGTTACAAAGAAAAAAATAACCTAATACCAAACTTATGTAATTTGACTATTAGGTTTTATCTTCTTTTTTAAAAAATTATTTTTTTTCTAATTCGTCAAATTTTGAAGTTACTGCATCAGAAGGCCAAACATTATTAGTAGTATCAATATCTGCTGTTTCTAATTTTGGATCTAACTGAATTTTAACTACTTTTTTATCTGTTGCAAAAATACGTTTTGCAGTATCGTTATTCTTTCTCCAAATTTGAGCTGGGAATGTTTGCATTTCTTTTTGAACCATCTTCATATTGAAGCTCAACTATAATAGGCATAATCATTCCTCCTGGTTTCACAAATTCTACTTCGTAGAAGAATTTCGGACTTTTTAATTTTCCTTTTTCTTCAGCTGTGTAGTTTTTAGAAACATATTCATCTAAAATTTGAACATCTTTAATTTCAAGCGGTTTCTTTGTAGAAGGATTAATTCTTTATGTTTTTCATCTACTAAATAAATAAAAGGACCAGTATCTCTTAAAAATCTACCTCTACGAGCCACATAATCTTTCATTTCTTGTGTAGGTTCTAGAGAAACATAATATTGTTTTACCTCTTTAATTCCAATATCAACATAGTCTGTTGAATAAAACCAACCTCTCCAAAACCAATCTAAATCTACAGCAGAAGCATCTTCCATTGTTCTGAATAAGTCTTCTGGTGTTGGGTGTTTAAACATCCATCTTTGCGCATAGGTTTTAAAAGCGTGGTCAAATAATTCTCTTCCCATAATAGTTTCTCGAAGAATATTTAAACCTGTTGCTGGTTTTCCATAAGCATTTGAACCAAACTGATAGATATTTTCAGAGTTTGACATAATAGGTTCTAGATATTTTTGATCTCCTTTCATATATGGTACAATTTTAGCTGCTGGACCTCTATCTGCTGGAAAATTTTTATCAAACTCTAGTTCTGTTAAATATTCTAAGAATGTGTTTAAACCTTCATCCATCCATGTCCATTGTCTTTCGTCAGAATTCACAATCATTGGGAAGAAATTATGACCCACTTCATGAATAATTACACCAAGCATGCCATATTTCACTCTATCTGAATACTTTCCGTCTTTATCTGGACGGCCAAAATTCCAACATATCATTGGGTATTCCATTCCTTGATCTTGAGCTGAAACAGAAACTGCTTTTGGATAAGGATAATCAAATGTATGTTTTGAATAGGTTTTCAAAGTTTGTGCTACCGCTCTTGTTGAATACTCTCCCCAAAGTGGATTTGCTTCTTTAGGATAAATAGAAATTGCCAATGGTTTGCTTTTTTCTAACTGAACTACCATGGCATCTAAAATAAATTTCCTTGAAGTTGAAAAACCAAAATCACGAACATTTTCTGCTTTAAATTTCCATGTTTTTTTTGCTTCTGAAAAACCTTTTTCTGTTTTTTCAGCTTCTTCTTGAGTTACAATTACTACTGGCTTATCGAATGTTTTTTCTGCTAATTCCCATCTTTTCATTTGTTCTGCAGTAAAAAGCTCTTTCCTATTTATATTAACTCCTGTTCCTTCCATAATATGATCTGCAGGAACCGTAATGTTTACTTCATAGTTACCAAAAGTAAGTGCAAACTCACCTCTTCCCAAAAATTGCATGTTTTGCCACCCTTCCACATCACTATAAACAGCCATTCGTGGATAAAATTGAGCAATTACATACAAACGATTTCCATCTTCAAATTGTTCATAACCTGATCGCCCTCCATCAATTTGATAATTGTTAATATTGTACCACCATTTTATTGAAAAAGTAATTTTCCCTTTAGATTGCAATGGTTTATCTAAGTTAATACGCATCATTGTTTGATTAATGGTATAACTCATGTCTTTTCCCGATTTGTCTTTTACATATTCAATATGAAAACCTCCTTGAAAAGGTTCTTCCATGAATTTTTTAGCAAACTTATCTGGTGACAATGCTGGATCCATTCTTTCATTTTCTATCAATGGAGTTTTTGAAGAAGGAGCGCGTAAATTTTGATCTAATTGCACCCAAAGATATTCTAGTGGTTCAGGTGCATTATTATAATATGTAATTGTTTCTGAACCATAAAGTTTTTGATTTTTATCATCTAACTCAATATTCATTTTATAATCCGCTTGTTGCTGATAATAAGCTGGTCCTGGAGCACCCGATGCTGTTCTAAACATATTAGGTGTAGCCATTAAATCGTACATTTGACGAAACTTATTCTCGTTATAATGTCCAGGTTCTCTTTTTTTAGCTTCTGTTTTAGCTTCTTGAGCTACTGCTAAAAAAGAAGTAGCTATAACTAAAATAGAAGAGAATAAAAATTTTTTTTCTCATGATAGGTTGGTTGGTATTAAAATTCTAAAAATGCAGTTTTTTCATTACGTGTTAAAAGAAAACTGCTTTTATCATTATTGATGTTTGTATGTAATAAATTTTGTTGTTCACTAAACATTTCTGTTAAAACTGAATTTTCGATTTCGAAAGTAGTAATTTTTTCAGAAAAACTAACTTTCAAATAACAAATTAACACATCATTATCAATTTCTGTATCTAAAAATTGTATTTCAACTGGTTTAGTATTTATTTTTATTTTTATTTTCTCTACCAAATAACTTTTAACCAAACTTTTTGCATCAGATATTTCTCTATTTGAAGCTAAATAAATTTTCTTGTTAAATTTTTTTTCAAGAACTTTTATTAAGATCATCTATAAAAATACGAGAAGTAATTTCAACTCTATTTTTATTTTGAATATAATCTACTTGTGTAACTGAAACATAAAACTTATGAATAGTAAATGATGCAACTACACAAAACAACAATATTATTGATACAATTTTAATTTTTTTTCTCATCAGGCAAAGGTATTAATTCCTTATTCTTTTAGTTTATTAAATTCATTCGATTTCAAAATTAAATATTCAATCAATTTTAATTCGTTTTCAGTTTTCAAAAAATCTATTAAATCAATTGAAGGTATTTCAGCGAAAGCAAAAAAAGAGGCAATATTTTCATTTTTAATTTTCAAGGAAGAAACAAAAAAGTGATACGAAAAACGTTCCCTCATATGATCTGCAAAAGATTTAGATTGCACTTCTCTCAGTTTTCTTTCTTCAAAAACAGCTAATGCATTTTTTTCTTTATTTCCTTTAATTCCTAAAAGTTTACCAATTCCTCTTCCTATTGCTAAAAAATTAAAAGTAGAACCATTAGGAGCAAAATGATTTGGAGAAGTATTGACTTTATTAGAACTTGAATATCGTGTATCTTCATAATACTTCACAACATTTACATCAATTGGTGAAAGAGCATATGTTTTAATTTTTTTGGTATCTTCTTTTAAATTTCCTGTTAAAGTAGATGGAGTAACAATTACTTCATTTAATTGGTTCACTTTTACTTGTAATAAGACTTCTAATTCCTCTATCCAAAAGTCATTTCCCGTTAGGACATATTGTTGAGAAACAAAAGATATACCTTGAAAATACAGCGTATCTTTAGCTCTAGCTAAAATTGAGAATTTACCATCACTATTTGTTATGGCTCCAATATTTGTAGAAATATTAAAAACGGTTATATTTTCAACTTCAGTAGAGTCGGAAACAATTCTACCACTTAAAACTTGACGCTCATAGATTTTTACTTGTCCATAAAAAAACTGAGCAAATAAAAATAAGAGTAAAGCAAGTGTAAGATTATTTCTTTTCATCTATTTCAAGGATTTCAGTTTTCTTTAATTCTAAATATTCAGTAGCTAATTCACTTAAAATAAATGTTGCCATAGTTTTATTATCACTTTTCATAGCATTTGTAAATCGTACATCTTCAGCTACATAAAACAAAAATCCTTCAACATAAATTTCAGGAATTTTAAGTGTATTTATAATATATTCTTTAGTAAAATAATCTGCCGTTTTTTCTTGTAATAATTCTTTTCTTTCCACAACCAACTCTTTCTTTAGCATATTTGTTCTTCCGCTAATTGCATTTATTAATCCGTCAACACTCATTCCTCCAACAGGAATTAGTAATGGACTATACCAATGAAATTGTTCAGCTGTTCTTAATTTTCTTTCTGCTGGTGTGTATGACTTTTGCCCGTTAGGGATAATTCCAAGAGAAACTGCGTTTATACTTCTGTATTCTGTGAGTGTTATTTCTGAAAGTTGATTGACCAAAACCTCCATTGGAATAAACACTAAATCCTTTGTAAAATCTACTAATGCTACTATTCTTTGGTACCCTTTTAAATTAATAGCACTAAACATTAAGGTATCGTTTACATTTGCCTTAATTGTAAAATATCCTCCTTTTTGTGTTACAACTCCTATTTTTTTAGTAATATTAATAACATTAACCTCATCTAAAAAATTTGTTTCAGAAACAATCTTACCATTAAATAAAGAATCTTTTTGTGACCAAATTAATAAAGGAAACAGCAAAGAAATGAGAAGTATTTTTTTTAGCATTTGTTAGTAATTGATTTTATATGTAAAAATATTCAGAATTATCCCAACTAAATACTAATGAGATTATAAACTTATGTTAATTGAAAAATACTAATTTTACATTCTAAAAAATGAAAAATGAAAAATATAATCATAGCGAGTACATCAACTTTACATAATGGAAGTTATTTAGATTATTTGTTTACCGTTTTAGAAAAGCATTTTGAGAAAGCATCTACTATACTTTTTATACCTTATGCTAGACCAAGCGGAT